>CAZUVM010000162.1:0-33368 GCA_964623885.1 uncultured Verrucomicrobiota bacterium | reverse complement strand
ACACCTTCCAGGACCGCGAGACTCTCTTTAGAATTCGAGGTGATGATCAGCGAATTCGAGTAAGGCTCGCTGGTGATGCGGACTTTGCCATAGAGCCGACCAACATCGCGATCGGCAGTCGTCGAGTTGCTATCATCGTTGAAGAAATCCCAATAACTGCGCTGCTGCGTTTTCTTCAGAAAGAGCTCGTTCAGCACATCCTCCAAATCGACCGCGCTGACATACTTGAGGTGATAAATGCGGGGTGCCAGGCTGTCGTCCGCGACAGGCGCATCCAATTCCTCGATCATTTTAGCCACGCTTTCCATCTGCGCCGGCGGGGCCTGGACGATCAGGCTGTTGCGGCGGCGATCCGAGACGACGCTCAATTTCTTGGAAGGGGTGTTCCGGGAATTCATGAAGATGTAATACGGGTAGCGGGAGTTGCTGTCCTGATCGCGGTTGAGATCCTGCAGTTGCTTGGCGACGTCCTCGGCGTCGGCGTTTTTGAGCGGGAAAGTGCGAATCACTTTTTCCATGGCATCCTCGGTATCGAGGCCGGCCACCAGCTTTTCGAGCGCGCGGAAGTTCGCTTCACTCGACAGAATGATCAGCGAGTTGGAACGATCGTTTGCGGCAACTTCGATGGTTTCTTTGGGAGACTTGCCGCTCATATGCTGATAGAGCGGACCGATTTCCCTGACCAGGTCCGTCGCGTTTACGTTCTTTAAAGGCAGGACCCGGACAGCGACATCTTCAGGCTTGTCCGTATCTAAAACGAGCAGAAGCCGCTCAACTTCGGTCATGCGCGATTTGGGTGCGGAAACGATGAGCCGGTTGGCAGTGCGATCAGGCCAAATACGGACTTGCTGCTGCTGGTTTTGGGAACCGCTGCTGGAAGGCGGCGGACTGCTGCCGCCTGAATCAGAGGTGGAAGGCCCGCCACCCGGAAAGGAAACCCCCATGGGCATTCCGGAATTGCGGCTGGAACTGGAGGAGCGGCTCGAGGAACCAGCCGGGGCCGCTTGCGCATTAAGGATCAAGCTTAGCAGGCTGCCCAACTCTTCCGCATCCACATGCTTCAGGTTGAAGATCTGGATCGTGAGCCCAGAAGCCGGGACGTCGAAGTCTTTAATCAATTCGGCCAGCAGGCGAAGGTTGTCGTTGTAATCCGATACGATGAGCTGATTAGCGCGATCGTCGATATCGATAGTTCCCTTGTCGGAAAGAACGCCGCGAAGTTTTTCACGCAGATCGGCAGCCTGGACATTGGCCAGAGGGAAGAGCTTGACCAAGCGTTGCCGGCCTTCGGGAATGTCGGTCCGCGAGGCATCAACCAGTTCCGGGTTCATTTTAGGCTCTTTGCCTTCCGGGACAATGAGAATGGAGCTGGCAGACTCGATGGCGCTGAACCCTTCGAGAGACAGTGCGCGATAGACCAGATCAATGGCTTCGCGATGAGTAATCTTTTTCGAGCTCATGATCGTGAGTTGGCACTGCACCTGGGGATGTTTGATGACGCTCTTGCCGGTGGTCTGGGCAAGCCATTGGGCGACCATATCGATGTTAGCGCCTTGAAAACTGAGTTGAATTTCGTTGGTGCTGCTGGATTTAGACGGTGCGTCGGTTTTGGTTGAGGCGGCATTGGTGTTCGAAGACGCTGGCGCCGGCGAATTCGTAGCGTTCGTTGCAGCCTCAGCAGTCTGAGCGGGCGCGTTGGTAACCTGAGCCTCAGGCGTGGCGGAGTTCGTGTCCTGCGAGAGCGCTAGCGGACTGAGGAATATAGCGAGCAACGCCAGAAAGAGGACGCACGCGCTAACCCTCATATTTCGCGTAGCGCAGGCTTCCCAGCCTGCGAACGTTTGAAGCAGACGTTGTGACCCAACCCTAGCCGACGCGGAAGTCGGCGATACAGCAGGGTCCGGGCGGACGGCCACCAAGGCTTGCGCTACTTCCAGAGCGCGATCGCGCGCACGGGAATTCTCTGCTAAAAGATTCATAGGTTCATTTGGAATTATCCTGCGTTTTTGGTAGAAGAGATTCGCTGCCGTAGCCGGAAAAAACCGTTAATTCTTCTTTTTTGCCGTCCTGCTCGACCAACACCCGATTCAGGCCGATTTTGAGTAATTTCAGCTCGCCCACTTTATCGCCTTCTTTCACCAAGCCGGTCTGGCCGCTGGCGGAACGGAGGAACGCGACATCGCCAGCAATGCCGAGCAACGCCATTGGAAGAGGGTGCATCACCGGACCGAGCAACTCGCTCTCGACCACGCGATCCACGCGCGCCTGAATGGGGGGCGGCAGATCCTTCGGCTTGTTTCCAGGCCCGAATGGACCAGCCGGACCCATGCCAGGCATGGGCGGCCCCGAACGGGCTGTCAGGTTTGTTCCACTGCCGGGTTCGGGTTTTGTCGTTAAATTTGTGCCGGGACTACTGATATTCGTGGTGCCGGGCCGCAGGCGGGCAACAAGGTTCGAGGATGCTTTGATGGTGTTCGTTGGTTGGCCAGCCGAGATTAGGTTCGAACCACGGCCGGAAATCGGCGTCGATTCGGGAACTGTCTCCGCGACACGCGAGACCGATCCAGTGCCAGTGCCACCGCCGTTGGTAGAGCCCGAAACTGATACCAGGCGCGTGGTGTTCGTTTTACCTTTCAATTCCGCATGTGCCGCCGAAGAATTAGTCGCGGAATCCGAAACAACATTCGTACCTGATTTTGAAGCCGCGTGCAGCGAAGCGAGATTAGTCCCCTTCCCGGGCGATTGCGACGGCTGCGGCTCAGGCGCATTGGTCAAAGCCGGGAGTTGAGGGATTTGGAGATTGGCGAGCGGATCGCGGCGAATCACTCTGAGGGATAATTGCAGAGCCAACAGTCCTCCCAAAACCAGGCACAGAATTCGGAGCGCTTGTTCGGAGCGTTCACGCATGCGGACTGGCCTCCTTCTTCCACTGCTCGAAATCGAGAATAAGCAAAGTCAGGTTCAACTTCACCTGCCCTGGTCGCGATTGTTCGGCAGTCATTTGTGCTGAATCGATCAAGACCGGGAAACCCACGGTTTGGAGACGATAAAGAAAAGCGGTCACCGCGGGCGGCGGACCCATCGCTTCCAGTTGCATCGAAGCTAATTCTTTGCCTTTGGCCCGCGAAGGCGTTTCGCGAACCGCGGTGACGGCCAGGCCACCGGTTTTGGCGGTCATCTGGATCGCGGCGCTGGCGCGGGCAACGATGGTGGTCGGCGAAAGCGCCATCGGGTCCATCTGGAACTCGTCGATGAGTTTTTGAGCGTGCAGGCCCTTTGTTTTGTACGCTTCGACCTGTAGTTTCAGGTTGGTGGCTTCGCGCACGAGTTTCTGATATTCGGCGCGCCGGGCCTCCCCGATTTTCCAAGCCTGATAGCCGCCGAACAACACAAGATAGATGGCGATGCCGATGCCACCGAAGCGGACGGTTTTCTTTTCGTGTTCAGTTAGAGCGCGCATGAGAGCTTCACGGGTTCACCCCTTCCGGAGGTACGGGCATTGGCGCTGGATTCGGGCCGCCGGGAGGTACCGGCACCGGAGTGCCAGGGGCCATCTGGATCGCAGGCCCGCCGGAGCCAGGCACCGGCATCGGCCGCACCGCACGGCGCGAGAGCATTGCCGCACCTGGGGGCGGTCCAGGCATAGCGCCGCCGGGGAAGCCGCCTGGAAACATCGGAGGCGCGCCAAATACCAGCTGGTGGACGTTGGTGCGGGCTCTTTCGATTTCTTCCGGAGTAGGACCGAGCGCCAGCATTTGGCGCGGGGACAGCGCCCGCCATTGCGCGCTCATGCGGACCGCGAGTTTTTGACGATCGGTTGCAGGCCCCTGCTCTTCAACGGTGACGTTGGCGAACATGCCTGAGTCGATCAGTTTCGAACGGAAATCAGCGACTTGTTGCGAGTCCTTCAGCGTGGCTCGCCACGAGAGCTCCCCTTTGCGGTTCATTGTGAGCGAATCCAACCGGGCGCCGGGCGGCGAAGCCTTGGCGAACAGGAACAACGTATCCAGATAGGGCGGCTGGCCTTGCTTTACGTATTCCAGAAAATTCAATTCCTGATCGATGGTTGCCAGGCGAGCGGTGTCGCGTTTCAGCACGCTTAACTTGTGCATCAGATGGCCTCTCAGGAAAAAGGCTTCGCCGTAAGGCAACAACACAAGCGCCAACGCGAGGGCCGCACTGACACCCGCCCATTTCCAGGGGATCGGGCGAGCAGCAACATCGCGGGCGTGAGTCGCTTTCGCTTCGAGAATGAACGGAGCCTCGCCTTTAAAATTCAGTTGCCGCAAACCGAGGACCGCCGCCGTGCGGCCAGCCCCTCCAGTCACTTCAACCGGGTGGCATTCGGCGCCCGGTCCGAGGCGGCGGGCCAATCGTGCCGCAAGATCTTTCTGCCGGATGCTTTTCCCGGTTAGATAGATTTTGCGACCTACGTGGCTTCCGTTTAAGGCCGCGGCCAGCGCGTCCAGGGCCGATTCAAGGGCACTTTCGATTTTGGGACCGATTTCGCCGTTGGGACGCGGGGCGCTTTCCAGCTTGAGCTTGAAAGCCTCAGCTTCGCTCGCGGCAAGGTTCAGGCGCTCCGCCAGGGCGCGCGTGATCGTGTCTCCGCCCCACGGCAGAATCCTCAAGGCTGAGGGAACGTCATTGTCGAAGAACACAACCTCGGAATTGTTGCGACCTATATCCAGAATGGCGTAGGCCGTAGGTGGCTGAGGGCAGAGGCGGCTGCGAGCGAGCGCTGCGAGGGTGAAAACGGGCGTGACGCCGCATTTGGCCAGCAGGTCGGCATATTCCTGGACAGCCTCTTTCCTAATTGCAGCGATCAGCACATCCTGTTTGTCAGTGGCGGAACCGTTTTTCCCGTTGGAGGCTAGCAGGCGATAGCCCCAAGCAAGCTCATCGGGCGGGACTGGAAACTCTGCTTCGACCTGGAGCAGCAGGACGCGTTCGAGGTTTTCACGCGTAGTTACCGGAATCGTCAACCGTCGCAGAGATACGCCGCGCGCGCCGATGGCGCAATGAACTCGTGGCCGCGCCTGCCAGGGAGGACGCTTGAAGAAGTCCTGTAGTTTTGCGACCAGGTTTTGCTTACAGGCGTCAGTCAACCGCCCGCCGGCCGCTCGCTCCAACGGCAATTCCAGGCCGCGCTCACCGTCAAGCACCTCGAGCGCGCGCTGCCGGATCTCCAGATAAGAGGATGTGCCATTGAACAGGGCGAAACCATTCATAAATCATCCTCCCGATAAGAAAGCGTATCGAGATCGTACAATCCGACATGCACAATTTCCTGGATGCGCTGGCGCGCGCCACTGGAGCCGACGCGGCCTTCGCTCAGAATCCGGAATGTTTCCGATCTGACGCAAACGCGCGGGGCAACTTGCTTGAAGATGTCCTGCGTGATGCCCGAAACTTTGAGCAGCCAGGCAATGTTGGCGAAAAAGCCATTGGAATGGCGGAAGGAGGTGATGGCCTGAGCCAGTTCGCGGGTCATGCCGGGCAGGCATTGGAGCACCTCAAGTGACGCAGTGTTGATGTTGATGAGGCCGGCCACGTTGGCTGAGCCGGTTTGGGTCGTCAATTGATCGGCAATGTCCATCAGCAGGTCGGCGCTGATAACTTTCGGCCCCGAGGGATTCGAAACCGGTTGGTTTTGGGTTGGCTGGCCTTGCGGATTGCCCGTTTGGTCCGGAGTATTCGCGGTGCCGACAGAAACTGCGCCAGGCCGGTTTTGGCTTTGCGCGGCCGTCACGTCCAGCAGGTCGGCTACGGTGTTGAAACGGTTTTGCCCACGATAAGCAACGATGGCGCGGGCAATATCGGTAGTGATACCGCGCACGCCGGTTAAGGTGCGTTCGTCGGCGGTTTGAACGTTGATGCGTTCCTGCCCGGCGGCATCCAGATTGGCAACTGAGGAGTCGACGGTCATCAAACCAGCCCAGCCGGTGTCGGAGGTATCGAGGCTTTTAGAAGCTGCGGAATCGGCGGCGGGTTCAAGTAAACCATTTTGATGGCGATCGGCGCCGAACAGCAGTTGTGGCGTAACGCCTCGCACCATGAGAAGCTCTCTGATGGTTTGCAGGGGGCCATTACGCGGAACGTAAGGAGGTTGGAGCGAGAGATAATAGTCCGCCTCGGCGCCACCGGGAGTGACCACGTTATCCTCATCACGCCAGTCAATAATCGCAGCCGCGATGTCTGGTGTCATATCTTCCAGTCGCGTAAGTTCTTCGACCGAGGTGTAATTCACATTGAGGCGGCTTTCCTCGTCGCTGACGCCAAAAAGCAGGTCGCCGTTTTCATCGGCGCGTCCGCGATGGAGGACGCTAAACTGGCCGCGGCCCAGGGAGATTTCGCGGAAGTTTTCCGGAGCATCGTAAACCGCGCCCGTATGGTTTTGGCCGCTGCGGCTACGCTCGCGGGCGTCCTGGTACAGGAGCGCCTTGGCTTTTTCAATGCCGGCGACGGCCAGGTAATGAGCCTGGATGCGGTCGCCATAGTTCTTTACGACCATGAGATCGATGCGTGACGTATGCAGCACGCCAATTACGATCAGGGATAAGAGCACCAGGCACCAAAGCAGGCCGACCAGAACGGAAGCATTGCGCGAGCTCATTGGTTGCCTCCCGGATTTGGCTGCGCGGCCTGCGGTTGGTTGGAATTATCTGAGTTGTTGCCGGACGAAGACGAACCGGAGCCTGCCTTTTCCGATGCAGCGGCTAGATTTAACCGGGCGACGGTTTGGAAGACCAGTGGCGGCGCATTGTTGGTTTGATCAGTTTGCGTGGAGTTCAAAGGCTTTGGGTTTGAGTCGAACCAAAGGGTAATCCGTACGGCATCGGGCAACCCGGAAAGATTTGAGCGCAACCGATTGGAAGTTTCGGCTTTGCCGTGGCCTTCGACATCGCCCCAGCTATCATACCAATCCAGCCCGTCATAATACTCAAACCGAAGCCCGGCCAACCCTCGGGCAATCTCTTCTCGGCTACCGCCGGAAAGCGGGTCGGGAGAAAGCCGCGGGTTGCGCCGGCGCATGAGCACGTACTGGCCGGATTCCGGCTCGCGATTCAGATAATAGCTGACCTGGCAGAAATCACCTTCGTTCAGACGCCGCGGGGTGTAGTTGTGAGTGCCAAAATCGAGGTTATCGGCTTCCACGCCACCGAGGTCGCGGTGCATGCCTAGAAAATCCAAGTCGCTGGAGAGGGGACATGCGGCGCGCAGATCGGCGCTGATCAGGGCCATGGCGACCCGGGCGTTTTGGAGGACCTCAAGGCGTGGCTCGATGAGTTTTCGACTTGAAATGGCGGCGTGGAAGCAGGCGTATGCGCTGATCAGAATCAGAGCCATGATTGCGGAGCTGATGACGATTTCGAGCAGCGTGAAAGCGGAATTTGAGATTTTATGGCGGGTTCGTGGATCTGTGGCTGGCGACCTACGAATTCCAGCGCCATCCATAATTCCGTGGCCGCCAGCGAGACGCTGGCAAAACCCGCAGGCGAGGACGCCCGCGCTACGTGTGGATGCGCAGTCATGTCCGGCCCTGCGAATCGCGCGACGGCTCATCGTTCCCTCCTTCGGCGCGTGGTACTGCCGGTGCGAGGCGTGGTATCTTCGGGCACTTGAAACAGCAGCGTGCGCAATTCGTAAATCGATTGGCCGGTGCGGGCATTCTCCACAGCCACCGCTACTTCATGCAGGCCGGATATGCCTGCCGGAGTCACCGTTTGCCGCCATCGATAAAGCGGCAGTTGTTCGCCGCAATCACCTTGTGTCTCACCATCCGTGAAATCGCCTTCCGCGCGGAGGGTCTCGATTTGACCCGAAGCAAACAGCGCCGCAGCCGTCTGCAATTCGGATTCTTTGCTAGAGCTCACGGCCAGCGTAATACCCTGCGTCAAACCCACCAAAGCCACTCCGAGGATCAGAATGGCGACCAGGACCTCGACCAGCGAAAACCCGCAGCTTGAGGTAGGTCGCCGGCAACGTTTATTTGTCGTCGGGTTCATTTGCGCGTGAGTTCGCGGATCCGTACGCGGGCGGTGACCGGATTGATTTGCAAGGCCAGGCGAAAGCCTTCCCGGTCCTGGAGTTGGATTTCAACGGCATCAGCGGTGCCGTCCGGATAGAACGCTATGGCATTTGGTTCGGCAGGAGTTCCAGATTCTGGCGGAAGAGTTGGCGCAGCAGCCGGTCCCTCTTCGACCGAAAGCTCGCTGCCCCCAAGATGAAGGGCGACAGCGATGCGGCTGTCCAGAGTGCCTTCGCTTCCGGGCACATCCTTGACCGGCACGAAACTGTCGTCGGCCCCAATCTCGCGTGCAGGAGCTTCGAGCAAATAACGTCCGGTACTTTGGTCGATGCGCACGCGCTGGACCTGGTTCAGTGTAACAGCCCGGCTATAAGCCAATTGGAACACATTCACCAACTCGCGGCCGGTTGAGCGGAGCAGCGCATCTTCATACGTCCCCTTCATTTCCGGGAGAATCGCCGCCGAAAGAATGCCGATGAGAATGATGACAACCATCAACTCAATCAAAGTGAATCCCGCTGCGGTGGCTCCCAGCTTAGTCGTGCGCCTGACTTTCATCACCATGCGAGGTGGACAGAACTTTAAAGGTCAATGAGCAGTTTCTTCCCAGTTTCCGATGTCGGCACCCTGCCCTTCCCCGCCGTCCTGACCGTCGGCTCCACGAGACCAGAGGTCAAAGCTGGTCGTGTGGTGTATCCCGGGATAGCGATACTGGTAGGAGTTGCCCCAGGGATCATTGCGGAGCTGTTTAATGTAGGGGCCGCGCCACTTACTTTCCTCGCCGGGCGGGGCCTCGAGCAGCACTTTCAAACCTTCCTCGGTCGTGGGATAACGGTCCATGTTGACATTGAACCGCTCCAGGGCGTTTTCCAACTCGGCGACATGTCCTTTGGCGGCGCTGATGCGAGCGTCGTGGGTGGTGCCGATAAACCTTGGGACGATGGTGGCCGCCAGTATGCCGATGATGATCACTACCACCATGGTTTCGAGCAGGGTAAACCCAGTCTGCTTTTTGTTTGAGCGACTTTTCATATTTGAACTCCACGGTTAGTGCATTGCCTGACTCATCTTGAAAATAGGAAGTAACAGAGCGATTACGATAAAACCGACCAACGCGCCGACGACCAGGATGAGAACCGGACCCAGCAGGGAAATCAGGGTCCGCGTTCGGGCGCGCATATGGCGTTCTTCGATATCGGCAACCTTGAGCAGCATCTCGTCCAATCGTCCGGTTTCCTCACCGACATCGATCATCTGGACGACAGTACGGGGGAAAATGCCGAGCTGGCGCAGCGGCGTGGCAAGGGAATGACCACCGCGGGTTTCTTCCGCAACCTGGGCGATTTGCCGGGCGAGCATGCGATTGCCGATCGTGTTTTCGACGATCTTGAGGGCGGGCAGCAGGGAGACTCCGCTCCTGGCCAGGGTGCCAAGGGTCCGCGCAAAACGGCTCAGCGCGGCAGCACGGAACATCGAACCCATTACTGGCAAGCGCAGTTTGAATTTGTCCCAGGCATCGGCGCCGGCAGGCGAACGCAGATACCAGCGAAGTCCGAATGAGAGACCAATCACGCCGATCAGAAAAGCAAGCCAGTACTGATGCAGTGTTCCGGTCACCTTCAGCAAAATGAGCGTTGGCAAAGGAAGGATACTAACCATCTCCTGGAGCATGCTGAAGAGCCGAGGTAGCACCACGGTGAGCAAAATGGTCACGGTGACCATGCCAAAACCGAGCACAAAAAGCGGATAGGCCACTGCGGCCACAACTTCGCCGCGCACTTCGTCCTCGTGCTCCAGCAACGCCGCGAGATCGGCCATAACCTTCTGCAACGCTCCGGCCTCTTCGCCGACGCGCACCATGCTAACATAAAGTTTGCTGAAGCGCCGTGGGTGCTCATCTAGCGCAGACGAAAACGAGCCCCCTTTGCGCACCGATTCCGAAAGCTTCAGGATAATGACCTGGAGTGAAGGGTTTTCCTCCTGTTCCCCCAAGCCCTCGAGCGCCTGCGGAATAGGGATAGACGCGCCCAAAAGGGCGCTCATCTCGCGCGTGAAAGCAGTAATATCCTTGCGCTTAATGCGGCGCCCGGCCCGCGGCGTGGGGCTCGGGGAGGCCGATTTGTCGACCGCACTCTGCCCTTTTGTAATGGGCACCGAATCGACCGTGGCGATTTCAGACCCATTCGAGCGTGCCGACAGTTCCAGGGTAGACGGAAACAAACCGCGCTCGCCGAGCAAGTGCAAGGCGCTCTTGCGATCTTCGGCCTCAACACTGCCCTCGACCGTGGCGCCAGTGGCTGCGATAGCCTGGTAGCGGAACGAGTTCATTCCAGGAGGTCGCCGGAAGAAACGCGGATAATCTCTTCGAGCGAAGTGACGCCGGAGCGGGCTTTATTCATCGCGTCCTGATGCATCGTTAGCATGGCTTTTCGGGCCGTTGCTTTGAGCTCAGCGTTCGAGCGCTTTTGCACGACAAGTTCGCGGACCTCGTTGCCAACAGCCAACAATTCGAAAATCCCGACTCGGCCCCGATAACCGGTACCGCGGCATTCTTCACAACCGGCGCCGTGATAAAACACCCCTTCAATAGCGCCACCTCCGAGAGTAGCCATGCGGTCGCGCACCGCGTCGGAAACCGGCCACTCGGCTTTGCATTGGCTGCAGATCCGGCGCACCAATCGCTGGGCGAGCACACCTTCCAAGGCTGAGGAAATCAGGAAGGCTTCGACGCCCATGTCCAGCAGTCGAGTGATAGCGCCCGTTGAATCGTTGGTGTGCAGGGTGCTGAATACCTGGTGGCCTGTGAGCGCGGCGCGGATGGCGATTTCAGCCGTCTCGGAATCGCGGATTTCGCCAACCATGACCATATCGGGGTCCTGCCGGAGGATAGAGCGCAGGCCGTTGGCGAAGCCGAAATTTCGTGAGGGCCGCACGGGGATTTGCGCAACTCCGGGCAGTTCGTATTCCACCGGATCCTCGATCGTCAGGATTTTCTTTTCCGGCGTGTAGATCGTCTGGAGGACGGAATAAAGAGTAGTGGTCTTGCCGCTGCCGGTTGGACCCGTGGCGAGGAACAGGCCATGAGGCTTTTCGACCAATCGCATCAGCAAGCCTGCGCGTTCCGGTTCGAGGCCCAGTTCCTGGATACTGAGCATTTTCGTGTTCTTCTCCAGCAACCGCAGCACCACCCCTTCGCCGTAGATGGTGGGAAGCGTTCCGACCCGGATGTCGACCCGCACTCCCCGGTGGTTAATCTGGATATGGCCGTCCTGAGGCATATAGCGCTCCGCGATGTTCATATCGGCCATGATTTTGATGCGGGAAACCAAAGCGGCGTGGAGGTGCTTGGGCGGAGGGGGCTTATCCTGCAGCAAGCCGTCGATGCGATAGCGCAGTTGGATGGATTGCTCGAACGGAACCAGGTGGATATCGCTGGCGCGCTCGCGCAAGGCGGTGGCGATAACCAAGTTCACGAGGTTGATGACCGTTGGCTCGTTAGCCATCACCTCGATGTCGTGCAGGTTATTGCGACCATCGGCAGCGACCTCCTGTTCGGGATTCAGGCTTTCGATCATCTTTTCGACCGTGACCTGATAACACTCGGCCATTTTCTCGAGGATCTCCGGGAGGGGCGTGAGAAACTCCTGCACTTCGAGGCCCGTCAACAGGCGGATATCATCGATGAGTTTCGCGTCACAGACTTGGGCGGTGGCGATCTCGATGGTGCTGTCGCGAATGGCCAAGGGCAGGACGCGGTGGCGTTTGGCGAATTCAGCGGGCAAGGCGCGCAGGGCCTCAGGCGAGATGGAGAGTTTCGCAAGGTTATCGACCCTTTGGCCCGCGGTTTGTGGCAGCGACAGGACTTCCCCGGCCCGGATCCCTGGCTCCCAAGGCTGGCTAAGATGGGTTTGCTCCATAGGACAAAAGTCCCGTTGCTAACTCATGACTTGCTCCAAAACCTGCGCTTGAAGTTGATTTGACAACTAATAATGAAAAAAGTTGCGAAAAAACAGAAGAAAAAATGCGTGCGTTGCTGGAAAGAAACTCCTAAAAGTGGGGCATGACGATTTGGCTTCTGGGTTTGGTCATTGTGGCGGCGGTGGCGGCGGTCGGCCTGCGGCAAGGGGCGATCCGGGCGGGTTTCTCGTTTTTTGGAATTGTATTGGGCGGATTGCTGGCAGCTCCGGTAGGCCATGTGTTGGCGCGTTTATTGGGTTCGTTTGGCCTCAAGGATCCAGTATGGCTTTGGGCTTTGGGGCCGCTCCTGGCCTTTATAATTGTTTCAGCCATTTTCAAAGTGGCGGGCACGGCGGTGCACCATAAAGTAGACGTTTATTACAAGTACAAGGCCGGGGATCTGCGATTGGCGCTGTGGGAAAGGCTCAATCATCGCCTGGGCGCTTGTGTGGGCGCGCTAAACGGGACGGCTTATATGGTTTTGCTCTCCCTGGTGATTTACGTTCCCAGCTATGTGACCTATCAGTTCGCCACACCGGGTCAGGACCCAAAATGGATGGGCCTGCTCAACGTATTGGGGCACGACCTGCAATCCAGCGGGATGTCAAAAGTCGCCGCGTCGATTGATAGAACATCTCGCACCGTTTACGACCTCGCCGACCTGGGCGGCACGCTCTACCGGAGTCCCCTAAGCCAGGCGCGCCTGGCGAATTATCCTGCGTTTTTGTCATTGAGCGAGCTGCCGCAGTTTGTGGATCTGGCAAATGGCAATTTCACAGAAGCCTGGGCAAGGCAGGATCCCATTATTAAGCTGATGGAGAATTCGGCCATTCAAAGCATTCGCAGCAATCCAGACCTGCTCAAGACGATTTGGAGTACCGTCGCAGACAATCTGGAGGATTTTCGCAAATACCTGGCAAGCGGGAGATCGGCCACTTACGACCCGATCACTATTCTCGGCCGCTGGCAGTTTGACGTTGGCGCTTCGATCACTGCGCTGCGCCGAGCTAAACCCAACATCGTTGCCAGCGAAATGCAGAAAGTGCGTAAATACGTCGAAGCTGCCTACAGCAAAACCCGTCTCACGGTCAAACCGGACCATCAGTTTACTCTGCATGACGTCCCTCCCCAGCGAGTGGCCTCTCCGGCGGGAGCCACAATTGGGCTTCAGACCTTTGCCGGGCAATGGCAGGATGCCGGCAATAAATATGACCTTAGTTTCTCCGGCATGCAGTTCCCGGCGACCGTCGAAGGAGACCGGATGACGATCAAAGCCGAGGGGTTGGATTGGGTGCTGACCCGAGAAGATTGAACGCATCTCCAAGAGGCCCGTAAAATCGGGAAGGAGAACTTCGAACGTTCAACGCTCAACACTCAACCTCGAAGTTTGGGACGGAGGACGAGAATCCGACCGAGACAGCGCAGAACGTCATCCGTAGGCGCGGACACCAAGCGCTCCTCTACTCGGAAGGTCAGTTGGCCCCTGGAATGACGTAGCTCTGGTCGACGCGCTGGAAGAGCGGGCGTTGAGTCTGCTTGAACTCCTGGAAGATGGACGGGCTGGTTTGCGGCAGTTCCCCGGCGGTGCTGGAAAAGCTCACCGTCATCGTGCGGTCGACCATTGGAGAGGCTGCAGGAGTCGGGCTCTGCACTACAACAGCACTTGTGTCCGGTGCAGGCAGCACAGCCATGGAAGCGGGATTGGTGTCATCTGAAAGAATAACCCCGGCAACCAGCACACCGCAAACAGCCAAACCGAACCCACCTGCGAGGATAGGCTTGCCACTGAAGGCAGACCAAAGCTGTTGCAGCCAGGGGGCTTCCTCAAGCAGGCGCTCAAGCCAACTTTCGTGCCCGACCTCTCCGGCGCGGATACGGGCAATGACGTTGCTCGAGAAGTGTTCAAAATAACCAGGCGGCGGCTGTTCGTGGCGTTTGAGGGCCAGCAATCGGCGCAGATTTTGGAAGTTTTCCGGCTCAGGATTCATACTCAACTCAAATAATCCGACAAATAGGCCTGGAGCTGTTGGCGAGCGTAAAACAGCCGCGACCGAACGGTGCCAATATTGCACCCCATGATTTCGGCGATTTCTTCATGCGACAAGCCCTGCACATCATGCAATGTCACGACCAATCTATGGGGTTCAGACAGTTTCTGCATGGCGGCGTTCAATTTTTCCTGCAATTCGGCCAGATTAACCTCCCGCCGGGGGGTCTTGTCCGACACCAACGCTACCAAATCAGGGTCGTGTTCGGCATTAAAATCCAGGTCATCGAGGCTCAGTTGGCCTCGATTCTTGCGTTGTTTGAGGAAATTGATGGTTTTATTGACCGCTATCCGATACACCCAGGTATAGAAGCTGGAGCCCCCTTTGAACGACTTTAGCGCCTGAAAAGCCTTGATAAATGCCTCCTGCGCCAGGTCATTGGCGTCCTCGTGGTTGGACGTCATGTGATAGACGGTCGCATAAATGCGCTCCTGATAGCGCCGGACCAGCTCATCGTAGGCGCTCAAATCCCCCTGGCGCGCGCGTTTGACCAGTACCGATTCTTCGACCGGAGCGGGGGCAGGATCAGGACTGCTTTCGGCCGATTTTATGGTCTTACGACTGGCTGGCTCCGCCATAATCATAGGCCGCTCTCAGAGACAGCCCCCAGCGCCCTGGTTTCACGAGCCAAATAATCAGTCAATCCTAACAGCCCAGCCTGGCCGTTGGATGCCGGCAAGTTGCCCAAAATCTCCCGCGCCCGGCCAAGGTATTGCGCCGCAATCCCCAGCGAGCTGGCTAGCGTGTCGTATTTAGCCAGCAGTTTGCCCATGCGCCGCATCGAGCCCGGCTGCCAGGCCTGAACCAGGCCTTCTATACGCGAGCGGTCCGCCAAATCCGCGCGTTCCCAAAGCAAAAGCACTGGCAACGTCAGCTTGCCCTTCGCCAGGTCCGTGCCCAGCGACTTGCCCGCTGTGGTTTCGGAGCCGAACAGGTCAATGCAGTCGTCGTAAACCTGATAAGCCGTGCCAAAATCCAGCCCAAACTGCCGCAAAGCTTTTCGTTCACTCGCCGTCGCGCCGCTCAAAAAAGCGCTCAATTCGCACGATAACGCGAATAATTCCGCGGTCTTCATCTCGAGCACCTTAAAGTACTGTTCGCGCGAGAATCGAAAATCACCCCGGCGCTGCGTTTGCAGAATCTCTCCCGAACAAACCGTATTCGTGGCCATCGCCACCGCCCTGCAAACCTCCGGTGTGGGAAAACTGGCGGCTAACGTGAGGGCTCGGGCGAAAAGACAATCGCCGAACAGGACCGCCGTTTCGTTGCCCCAATTGGCGGCCAAAGTGAGTTTGCCGCGACGAATTTCCGCTTCGTCCATCACGTCGTCATGCACCAGTGTAGCCAAATGCACCATCTCAATGACAACCGCCACCGTGATGTGTTCATCGTTGACCTTGCCGAGCGCCTCGGCGGTCAGGGCGACCAGCGCCGGCCGCAAGTGTTTGCCGTTCCCGTTCAGGGCGTAATCGGCATAAGGAGCAATAGCGGGATCGAAAGCCTCGACCTGCCGCGCAAGTCGTTGATTGACAGCCTCCAGAAATGGCTCGACTGGATCAATGATTTGTTTCCAGGAGTGGGCCGGCTCGGCGCGCGACGTCTCCGCAAGCGGCGCGGGAACGACTTTGGAATCAGCCGCTAACATGTGCGCAGGAATCTAAGGTTGGCCTGTACCCAAGTCAAACCTGTTAATCTCCGCGCACTTCGCCTTCGTAAATCCTGTAACGCTTGTAGACCCGGCCGCCAATCGCTTCCAGCATGCGGCACATCAAAACATTGTCTTCAAGTATCCATGAGGCTTCGGACTCGACCACGCCGGCATTGAAGCCAACGTTCAAGCCCTCGATGAGCATGGCGGATTCGAGGCCTCTCGAGCGGTATTTTTCTTTCACGCCCAGGGTAAGGACGCGTGTCCGGTTAGGTCGTTTCCACCCGAACAGGTACGGCACGAAGCCGAGGACTTTCGGAGTGAGCAACCGGCCTTTTAACGGCTGCAACGCCATATTGTAATCGGGCAGCGCAAGCAAGAAACCGACCGGCTCGGAGCCAACTTCGGCCAGCCAAATGAGTCCTTCCATGAGCAGCGGCTTCAAGCGCTCGGCCATGAAATCGACCTCGGCATCCGACATTGGAACGAATCCCCAATTCGCCTGCCAGGCGGCATTGTAGACCTCCTTCACTTTCCCGATGTCCTGTTGGAGCGTTTTGCGGCGGACGGGACGCAGCACAACATCCGGATTGCGCGATTTTACTTTTGAAGCGATGCGGCGGAGTCGGTCCATCGGAATGACCGACAAATCCATCATATAGGCCAGCAAGTCCTTTGCTTTCTTGAAGCCCTCGGCATCCATCAGCTTCAAGTAATACTTAGGGTTGTAAGTCATCATGAACACGGGGGGCGAATCAAAGCCTTCGATTAGCAGACCGCATTCGTCGTTCGTCGTTGGGTTCATTGGACCCATAAGCCGGTCGGTGCCATTCTGCTTGGCCCACTCGCGGACCGCGTTAAAAAGCTGGTGGCTGGCCGCCGGTTCATCGAGGCATTCGAAGAATCCAAAAAATGCCGCTCGCTGTTTCGTCGTGCGGAAATATTCCTCGTCGATAATCCCCGCGATGCGGCCGATATCCTTCCCATCGCGAGTGGCCACCCAGAGTTGCATCTTGGCATGCGTGAACAGTGGGTTTTCGTCCGTGAACACCTTCTTCAAATCCATCAGCAGCGGCGCCACCCAATTCGGGTCTCCGTCGTAAACCCGGTAACTGACTTCCAGAAACCGGGAGACGTCTTTCGAACTGCGCGACAGCGGAACGATGCGGATGTCGTTGGTCATGGCCGCAGATTGTTGAGTGGAACCGGGCGATGTGTCGAGGAGTAATGATTATCCATCCTGATCGGCGTGATTGTGTCCCACGCCGCGACTTCCGGATTCCATTATTCTGAACCGAGGCAATTCCTGGTTGAGGTCAGAAACGTCCTAGTCGCAGGACTCGGAGTTGCGGTTGACGTTCGTCGACGATGAGTTTCTCACGGTTGGTTTTTCTCGTGTGCTTGGGATATGTCAGGACCTCTGCGGCTTTGGACGTAACCTTGAGTTGGAATGTCAGCAGCGATCCCCAGGTTGTCGGGTATCGGCTTTACTGGGGAGCGGCGTCGCACAATTACGACAACATGATCGATGCCGGAAACAATGCCACTGCGAGCGTTATCAACCTGGTGGCAGGCGCCACTTATTATTTCGCGGTCACCGATTACGAAGCCAGCGCGATCGAAAGCTCATTTTCGGATGAGGTCGTTTACACGCCGCCAATTGGTGTCCCGCAGTTGGCTCTGACCTTTGCCGCCGGCGGAACGGTGGTGTTGAGTGGTTCGGGTCCGGTTGGGAATCTGTACGAAGTACAAGCGACCGACACTCTCAACGGCCCGAGCACTCAAAACTGGACAGTGGTTGGCACCGTCAGCGTAGGGTTGAACAACTTGTTTCAATTCCTGGATCCCGGCGCCAATGCCAGCCAATCCCGATTCTATCGATTGCATCAGATTTTCCCCTAGAGCACTGGGAGCGCCGGCATCCTGCCGGCGATATGCCGTAAGCAGAAGGACGCCGGCAGGGATGTCGGCGCTACGATGGGTTCATGGGGACAATCGTTCGATCAACCAGGAACCGTCCGGGCGGCGGGTGTAGCAAAAACGATCATGCAAGCGGTTCGGGCGTCCTTGCCAAAACTCGATGCGTTCGGGAGCCAGCACGTACCCGCCCCAATGAGCCGGCCGCGGGACTTGTTCTTCGGGATACTTATGTTCGAAGTCGTGCCATTGCTTTTCGAGGGCCGCCCGGTCAGCAACGACGGCACTCTGATTTGAAGCCCAGGCAGCGAGGCGACTGCCGCGGGGACGACTGGCAAAATAATCATCAGACTCCGGCGCAGGCAGTTGACTGGCCTTGCCGGCAACACAAACCTGGCGCTCCAACTCAGGCCAATAGAAAACCAAAGCGGCCTGCGGGTTGGTAGACAATTCACGGCCCTTGCGGCTCCGGTAGTTGGTGTAGAAGATAAACCCGCGTTCATCGACGCCTTTCAACAACACGACTCGGGCTGAGGGACGACCATCCGGATCGACAGTTGCCAGGGTCATCGCGTTGACATCGCTGGTTTCGCTTGCGCCTCCCAGAAACAAAGCTTTGTAGAGGCGGACGCAGAATCTACGCAAACGGCCGCCGGCGCGCCGGCCCTCCGCGTGTTCGAACCAGACTTTAAATTGCCTAATCGGATCGGCCGCCAGGTCTTTCCGTCGCAAACCCGTCAGGTTGTATTCGCGCCGCAGCTCAGCAATCGTCATAGTCCATTGCGAGGATTTATAAACTCCCCCGGCAAAATTCCAAATCGGAAAAATCGGGCGGGCACACCGGCGATCGCGAGGAGACTGGCGCAATCAGACTGGACGTGCCATGCTCGGAGAGCATGAAAATCGGCATCGGTTCGGACCACGCGGGCTTTGAATATAAAGAGAAGATTCGTGACTGGCTAAAAAGCCACGGTCATACAGTGATCGATTTCGGCACTAACTCGAATGCGCCGGTGGATTATCCCTTGTTCATTCGGCCCGTAGCGGAAGCCGTGGCCAGAGGTGAATGCGAGAGAGGCATTGTGCTGGGGGGGTCGGGCAATGGCGAAGCCATCGTCGCCAATCGCGTGAAAGGAATTCGATGCGCGCTTTGCTGGAATGCGGAATCGGCGCGGCTCGCGCGCCAGCATAATAATGCCAATGTGCTCTCGCTGGGGCAGCGCATGGTGAGCTTGGAAACCGCGTTGGAGATCGTCCGTTTATGGCTGGACACACCGTTTGAAGGTGGCCGGCACCAGCGGCGGCTCGACTTGATCGATGCGTAAACCAGATGGCGCGCAAGCGGGGATTAGCTCGGATCATTCACTATTTGTCCACTGGTCTGTTTTTGCCCGCATCAGCTCTGGTCTGGTTGCGGTTAATGCGCCTGGGACTTTGGTTTGATAACGCGCTCTGGCCGGAGGGGTTGCTGATAGTGTTGGCAACAGCGACAACGTTGACGGAATTGGGGAGGTGGCTTCCGAGTCAAAATGTACTGGCGGCCGCAGTGCTGATCGCGGTGGTTGCGGGAACGGCACAGTGCCTGAGTGTGCTTTCGGGCATCCCGTTTGGACATTTTTCATACACGCGCCAGGCAGGGCCGCAACTCTTCCATCCCCTGCCCTTGGCAATGCCGCTCCTTTGGGTGGTGGTCCTGCTCAACGCGAGGGGCGTGGTACGGCTCGCCCTGCGGCCCTGTCGCGGGATTTCCAACTACGGGTATTGGTTGCTGGGGCTCAGCGTGGCACTTCTCCTGTTGATGGATTTCGGGCTTGAGCCGTTTGCCACGCGAGCCAACCAGTATTGGGTTTGGAAGCAAGGGTTAACAGGATCCAGCTGGTATGATACGCCATGGGTTAATTTCCTCGGCTGGGCCTTATGCGCGCTAGCAATCCTGGCGTTTGTCACACCGTTCCTGATCAACAAAGCGCGGTCCAGCGAGTCTCCGAGTCTGCATCCGCTTATAGTTTGGCTGGTGCTAAATGCACTGATTCTAACGGGCTTGCTGACTCACCATCTATGGCTCGCAGCCGGCTTGATAATTAGTTATTGCCTGGTAATTGCGGTTTTCGCGGTTGTCGGGTGTCGACACGACATGCGTCGGGTTTGAGGTGTCAGTAATCGCTGGAATTGAAGGGCTCAATTACGAATGAGAAACTCAGACCAGCGAAACAGAAAAAAGCAGTTAGATAGTTCCGGAGTTTGTGGACCCTACCGCGCTAGAATTGACAGTGTTATGCGAGTTGCTGCTGGCCGTGATGCTTGCGTACCGACTGGGTCGGGAGCAATCCTTCTTGCGAGCGCGGTCGAGGTCGCGTCCGCAGCGGCGCGGGAATGGAACAACAGGTGGACGCAGAGTGTCGTGGGACTAGGTCTGTAGCCATTCGCGGTCTTGACCGCATCTGTCGCCTTGTGTAGCCCTTTGCGTCGATGCCGGCGACCCCAAGCAGCGCGGAGAGTCATCCCCTCGGGCCGAACCGCGGACAATGGATGGTTTTGCTCGCTGCGTTCCTGGGTTGGATGTTCGACGGCGTCGAGCAAGGCGTTTTTCCTCTCGTAGCCCGCCCCGCCCTTCAAGACCTGTTAGGAGTCCAGGCTGATCAATCGATTGGACCATGGATGGGCGGCATCACCGCTCTGTTTTTGTTGGGAGCAGCCGCTGGTGGACTTGTCTTTGGCTGGCTGGGTGATCGAGTGGGGCGGGTGCGCGCGATGATTGTCAGCATCCTGGCCTATTCGCTTTTTACCGGCTGTTGTTATTTTGCCCAGTTACCCTGGCATCTTGGAGTGTTTCGTTTTCTGGCTGCGATCGGCATGGGTGGTGAGTGGTCGCTCGGGGTGGCGCTGGTAATGGAAACGTGGCCGGAACACCGCCGGCCGCTGTTGGCCGGAGCGATTGGCGCCGCGTCTAATGTCGGTTTCGGTTTGGTCGGCGCATTGGGAACTGCGTTTCCCGTCGCGCGCGGATCCTGGCGCTGGGTGATGCTGGCGGGCGCCGCACCGGCATTGCTGGCTTTATTCATTGCCCGCTACGTCCCGGAATCGCAGCGCTGGCAAGCAATTGCCCGCGCGACAAGAACGCGACCAATTCTGGAGGTGCTCTCCCCGCCGCTGAGCAGGAGCACGCTTGTGGGAATTCTTTTAGCCTCTGTGGCACTCATCGGCACGTGGGGCTCTATCCAATGGCTGCCGGCCTGGGCCGACCAATTGACGAACGGGAACAACGGCAACGCAAAGGGACTCACCCAAATGCTCACGGCCCTGGGCGCCGTGATCGGTTGCTCAATCGGCCCTTGGATTGGCGCCCGCTTGGGCCGTCGGCCAGCCTATTCGCTGCTTTGCGCACTGTCGCTGCTCACTTGCGGGTGCCTTTTCCGCGTGATTGATACCTACGGCAGCGCCTTTTTGATTATGGTCCTGCTCACCGGCATTGCGACGGCTTCATTTTACGGTTGGCTGCCGCTTTATCTTCCTGAACTTTTCCCTACGCGCGTGCGCGCCACCGGTCAGGGTGTTTGCTACAATTTCGGCCGCATTTTTGCAGCGCTAGGCGCGCTCCAAATGGGCCAACTTCTACAGTTTTACCAAGGCAGTTACGCTCGGGCGGGCGCGACCATCACCCTGGTTTATGGCCTCGGCTTGCTTCTTGTTTGGTTGGGGCCGGAAACGAATGGGCAGCCTTTGCCAGCGTGATGTGAACAGCGGAGGATTATGAAATCTCCATTGCGAATTACGGCCGCCCAACTCTATTTGCTTCCCGTTACAACGAGGGTACCGCTCAAATTCGGCCCGGAGACGCTGACCTCGGTCACCTGCGCCCGCGTGAGGCTACAACTTACCGATGACGCGGGAAATCACGCTGACGGCTGGGGCGAAACCCCGTTAAGCGTGCAATGGGTCTGGCCAAGTTCATTGTCGTCTCAGGCACGCAACGAAGCGCTGCAAAGCTTCTGCCACCGGCTTGCTTCCGCATGGCTGGCTTTCGGTGGTGAAGGGCATGCAATGGAGATTGGCCATGCTTTTATTGAAGAAACCCTCCCTGCATTGCTCACTGAATTTAACATTCTGCTCGGAGCGAAAGGCGTCGCTGAATCGATGCCCTGGCTTGCAGCATTGGTGTGTAACTCCGCCTTCGACCTCGCCCTCCATGACGCCTACGCCAAACTTAGAGGCCGGCCGATTTACGAGACCTACAATTCCGGATTCCTGCGCTTTGACCTGGACCACTACCTCGAACGAGCCCAGCACTCCACCGTTTCATTTCGGGGACGTTACCCCGCGGATTTTTTGCTGCCCGTGCCCCTGCAGCGTTTGCCGGCATGGCACCTGGTCGGTGGTGCGGATCTTCTCGAAGCGCATGAATTGACCGGAACCGAGCCGCAAGACGGACATCCAGTCCTGCTGACCGACTGGATCAAGCGCGACGGCTTGAAGTGTTTGAAGATCAAATTGCGCGGCAACGATCCGGATTGGGATTTCGAACGTCTCGTCAAAGTTGGAACGCTCTCGATAGCCAATGGAGTGGAAAATCTGAGCGCTGATTTTAACTGCACGGTTACTGGCGTAGAATACGTCAACGATATCCTGGACCATCTGCGCGCAGATCGGAGCCGCATTTTTGAACGATTGCTCTATATCGAGCAGCCGTTCCCCTATGACCTGGAGGCGCATCGTCTGGACGTTCGAAGCGTCGCGGCACGCAAACCGTTGTTCCTGGACGAAAGCGCGCATGACTGGCGCCTGATTCGACTCGGTCGGGAGCTGGGCTGGACCGGTGTGGCACTCAAAACGTGCAAAACACAGACCGGAGCCATTCTAAGCGCCTGCTGGGCAAAAGCGCACGGGGTGAGCCTGATGGTCCAGGATCTCACGAATCCTATGCTGGCCCAGATACCGCATGTCTCGCTGGCAGCGCACGTAGGCACCTTGATGGGCGTCGAAACCAATGCCATGCAGTTCTATCCCGGAGCTTCGACACCGGAAGCTCGCGTCCACCCAGGTCTTTATCAGCGGCGCAACGGCGAGGTCGATCTCACCTCGATTCGCGGCGCCGGATTTGGTTATCGGTCAGACGAAATCGGACGCGAGCTGCCGGCGCCGGCTGTGGATTTGGCTGCAACGTGATTGATGCTTTGAGGGAGGTAAAGTTCCATTGACCGGAATCCAGAGCTGCGCATTCTATATTACGTTACATTTGGTTAATGTGAACCTTCTATGAAAACAACCAAGACCGCCCCACGAACCACCTCTGGCACCAAGCGTGACTCTGCAAGTAACCCAGGCTGCACCCGCAGAACATTTATTCGCCGCGGCGGAGCGGCGGTGGCAGTCTCGGCGCTTTCCGAAATTTCATTACCATGGGTCCATGCCGCGGAGGATAACACTGTTCGCCTGGCGCTCATTGGTTGTGGCGGGCGCGGCAGCGGCGCAGTCTCGGACGCGTTCGACTCAAGATTTGGGCCGGTCAAATTATTCGCCATGGCTGATCTGTTTGAAAACCGGCTCGACAGCGCGTTCCAGGTGCTCAAGGAAAAATTCCCCGACCGCGTCGACGTCACGACCGACCGGAAGTTCATTGGCTTTGACGCTTACCGAAAAGCCATCGATTCATTGCGGCCAGGTGACGCGGCGATGCTGACGGGCTACTCCGGATTTCGTCCCGGACAATTGGAGTACGCGGTGGAAAAGGGCGTGAACGTGTTCATGGAGAAGTCGTTCGCGCCGGATGCGCCCGGCTTGCGTCGGGTAATCCAAGCAGGCGAAGTGGCAAAGAGGAAGAATCTGAAAATCGCTGCCGCCTTCAGTGTCGCCACTCCGTGAACCGGCAGGAATTAATTCGCCGGATCCGTGGGGGCCAACTCGGAGATATCCAGCTTATCCGCGCCTATCGCATGCAGCCGGTGCCAGGATTGGGTCCTCGCCCTGCGTCCGAAAAGGATCTGTTTTGGCAAATCCGAAATTTTACGGGGTTTCTGTGGGTTTCAGGCGGACTGTTTGCCGAGATGAACATTCACCAGATCGACGAGATCTGCTGGATCAAGGACGCATATCCCCTAACCGCGCACGCGGTTGCCGGGCGCGCGGTGAACAGCACGGATTGCAGCCAAAATCTGGACGCGTTCACCATTGAATGGACTTTTGCCGATGGCACCAAGGCCCTGGACGTGGTGCGCTGGCTGCCCAAGTGTCATGAGGAGTTTGCGACCTATGTGCACGGAACTAAATGCGCGGCCCAGTTTTCCGGACCGCATCACCTGGGAATAGTTCAGACCTACAAGGACCAGCGCTGCGCTCCTGACAATATCGCGTGGCGAGCGCGCCCCGAGCAGTTCACGCCGTGGCAAGCGGAGTGGAACAGTCTCCTGCAAGCGATCCGCAATGATACGCCGCACAACGAAGCGGAGCGCGCAGCGCTGTCGAATATGGCCGACTTGATGGGGCGAGCAGCGGCCCACATGGGAAAACTCGTGACCTGGGAAGAGATGATGGCCTCCAAATTCAGCTTTTGCCCCAATATCGACCAGCTCACCACCGAAAGCACGCCACCGATTTGCGCCGATGCACAAGGACGATACCCGGTGCCCGTGCCCGGTGAGTGGTCGGAAATATAGAGCCCCTTTCTAGTGCGTTGTATTCAGCCCAACCTGCACATCTGCACCGGAAAGATCTTCGACAGCTTTTGCGTCGCGAAACGCGCATCCAAAAATCGCGGCGGACTTAATTCCCTTATCGAGCACAATCGTGCGCTTTCCCGAATCCATAAACTCGCAGCCATTCACGGTCAGGCGACCGGCGGCAGCGCGGATGCAGGGAGCGTCTGTTTGCGCCCGAGCCCAACCGGTGAAGTGGCACGCGGTTAAAGAAAGAAAACTATCTCCAATATGGCGGATGTGTTCACGGGTTTGATCGGTCCCCCAGAACCCACAGTTTGCAAGCTTCACCGGACCGCGATTCTGCGGCCCGATTTCGAGCGTTGACATAAACTGGGCGTTGGCGAACTGCACACCGGCGTGGGGCTGGGATCGATCAACCCGGACTGCAACCGGACAGATGTCGCTGCCTGACTGAGTGACAACAGCGTTGCCCGGACCGTGACCGAAGTCATCAAAATGAAAACCGATGCGGGGAAAGATCACAAAGCTGTTGCTGATGAATTCCCAGTCGGTGCGGCCGATTTTGAATCCGACGAGATTTTTTTCGAGCCACGCTTTGATGTCGCCTCCAGGGAAGCTGGGCTTGAAAGCCATCCGGGTCCAGAAGTTCGGGTTGAAATGGACGTTTTCGATTCGACCGATGTCACTGCATTGATCGATGTAGATGCCGATCTTTAGCGGGCAGGCAAAAACGTTGCGGATCAAGTGCAACTCGTTCCATTTAGTTCCAACGTCGATGGCCTGATAGGGATTTGTTAGAGTAACGTCCAGTATCTGGCACAACTCCCCGTCCGCGCGAATAGACCAGGGATAAGGGACAACGTCAGGCAGCGTTTGTTCCGGATAATGAACCACCAGGTTACGCACAACAGCATTGGGCTTGAGCGTAATAAGCGGCTCGCCTTCGGATTGACCGCGACCGCCATAGACAAGCAGCGCAGTGCCGATTGGATGTTCACTGTGAGGCACACCTCCCGATGCTCCGCAGAGTGTTACGCCCGGCGGCACAGTAAGCGCGCCTTCCAGGCGATACATTCCGGCCGGAACATAACAGACCGGACCGTTCGTCACCGCCGCGTCCAATGCGGCCTGCAACGCTTTGGTATCATCTGTCTTGCCGTCTCCTTTAGCGCCCTGCTGACGAGCATTCAATTGCCCAGCGGGTTGGCCGGGCGAGATAGAGCTTTCGACAGCAGAGCTATTTGCGACCACCAGGTCCACTGCGCCCCACAAACCCAGTGTGGCGGCAGTGCCTTCAACAAAGTCGCGGCGGGATATTCCAAAATGTTTCCTGGTCATGGCTGGTGTTTATTGGCAGGCAATCGCAAGCTGGGGTCGCCAAAGAGCATGAATTTCATGCCTTGGAAAAAGATACTCGGAGGATACCAATCCTCATTGGGCTTGAGCGTGGCGAGGTGCTCATGATCGTAATAATAGCGAATGGCGCCCGCCCAGCAGTCACCTAAACGTGGTTCTGGTTGGCGAGCGAGCTCGCTCACAAAGCCGCGCAGAAGCGTCAAAGCGCATGGCTGGCTCCCGGTATTGCAGCCGATGTAGGCAACAGCGCCGTTTGGTCCACGTTTGAGCAATTGCTCGCCCAAACCAGTCGGGTTAAACCGCCCTCGCTGATAGGGCGACGGCGGAGGAGGAGGTGCGGAGAAGATCTCCTTGTTATCGGTGCCCTGGTGCTCGACACCATCGACGTCGACGTAAGCTCCATAAGGCGGCAGCGGAGCGAAATAGGCTGTGCTGCAACCGCCGGAAATGACCACGGGCAGACAGTTCGCATTAGTGATCGCATCCAGATCTCTCAAGGAGAAGCACTGGTCCCAGGCGTCAGAAGCGCCGTGTCCGGCATGGACGACGAGTGCGACCCCACGATTGAACGCTCCACGCAGATGGTTATGATCGGGTGATTCTCCACCCTGGCTTGCCTGATCATGGAAGTAGAATTTCTCGACGTTCCAGCCCGCGGCCAAATCATTGGCCATCCGGTCCATTAGACCGCGGCTATCCACCCAACCGCCCACAGCGAAAAATGCCGCGCGTTGAAGATAAGAATCGGTACCGGCGAGAATTGCCTGTTCGGCATGAATTGATTTGCTCGCTACGAGGCGCGCCTCTTCCGGGGTGCTGACCGGCCACCGCCCCACTGCGATCTCAGGCCGGTAATCTATGGCGTCGTAATTAATCGGATCCTGCTTGTTCTTCTCACCGCGCACCTCTCCGAAATAACGCGCATGGAAGCCCTCCTTGTGAGCGTTCCAGTCGTCGAAACTGCCGTCGCTTTTAGCCAGGTCGCTGTAATACAAATCGCATGGATAAAAGGCATAGTCGAACGCCGCAGGCGTCACACGATCGAGCACCATGTAACGCACCGGCATTACATCCACATCGCCGACCAAAAGCGCATAGCCCAAATTTCGATGTTGCCATTCCGAATGCAGAAAGCGTTTCAATTTTTCTGGGTCATCTACGCCCGATGAACTTTTCAAAATATCTTCCAATGACTTCAGCTCGACGGGCATTAGCGCGCGCTTATGAGCTATGAAATCGTCCAACGCGGGATGAAATGACTGCGGGGCTATTACAAGCAGGCGCTTGGCACTGTTGGTAGCTGCAACCTCTCCGTGGGCGCAAAACAGAAAAGACAACACCAACGCCGATAACGCGATTAAATGAGGCGTCCTATTCATTGGTTTCATTTCATATGGCTGACCCTAAGTTGCGGGCGAGAGGGTGTCAGTCCGCTCTCGTTTGGTCAGCTTAAGCCGTGCGACGCGCATACCATCCATGGCTTCGACTCGCAATTCATACGCCCCAACGCTCAGGACGTCACCCGGCTTGGCAAACCCGCCGAGGCGCTGTGTTACCCAGCCGCTAGCTGTGGTAATCCCCTCATGTTGAAGGGGAATCTTCACCAAATCCTCGAGTTCATGGAGAGGTAGAGTACCGAAAAGCTCCCAGTTCCCATCGCTCGTGTGAGTCAGGAGCGGCTTCTCCTGATCGAACTCGTCCTGAATCTGCCCGACCAATTCTTCGAGGATGTTTTCGAGGGTGACCATTCCGACGGTGCCGCCGTATTCATCCACGACGATGGCCAGGTGGAGCTTGCGGTCGAGCAGCATTTTAAGAAGCTTTTCGAGGTGGGCAGTTTCGGGAACGTAAATGAGTTTCCGAGCGGCGGGCAGGAGTTCGGCGCCGCTGCGAGCCTTAAGCCGCATGGCATAAAGATCCTTGATGTGAACCACGCCCAGGGTTTTGTCGAGATTGCCCGCTTCGCATAAGGGAAACCGCGAGTAACGCGTCTTTTCGGCTACATCCAGGCACTGCGCCATGCTCGCTTCCGTGTCAAGAAACACAATCTCGGGCCGCGGGCGCATGACTTCACGCGCGAGCCGCCGACGCAGATCGAGCGCATTCAGAACGATCGTGCGTTCAAGAGAAGCTCCCTCCGAGTATTTGAGTGAGGAAGCGACCAGGAGTCGCAATTCCTCCTCCGAATGACCGCGTTTGGCCTCGCCGAGCATTTCGATTCCTGATTGGCGCAAGAGCCAGCGCGCCGCGCGATTCAACAGCCAGTTGAATGGGTAGGACGCCAGGTAGAACCAGCGCAAAGGGCGCGCGACGGTGAGCGAAATGGGCAGAGCATTCTGGATGGCCATCCATTTCGGCGCCAATTCTCCGGCGCTTATGTGAAGAAAAGTCAGCGCTGAGAAGCCAATGGCAAAAGCTATCGAATGTCGCGCGGCCTCAGAATGCACATGGAGGTGCGCCAGCAACGGTGAAAGAAGTCCCAAAAACACCGGCTCGCCCGCCCAGCCCAGGCCAAGGCTGGCCATTGTGATTCCCAGTTGAGTCGCGCTCAGGTACGAATTCAGGTTGGCTATAATCGAGCGCGCCACTTTTGCCCGCCGGTCCCCTTTTATGACGAGCATGTCTAATTGCGTATCGCGCACTTTGACCAGCGCGAACTCCGCCGCAACAAAGAACCCGTTCATAACCACCAGGCCCAGGACGATCAGGATCTCCCAGATCAACTGAAGGATATGCGCCGCGCCCGTCATGAGATTTTTTTACCAACAAAAGAACCCAAAAACACAACGAAATTAAAGGCTGACTTCCCCGAAAATCACCCGCAGCACATCTTGAAGGCTGAGCAGGCCCAATTCGCGGCGGTCGCGCGCCAGCACAATGGCCAGCCGATGGCCGCCTCGCTGCATGCGGCGCAGTGCGATCTCCAGCCGCAGATCTTCTTCGAGATACAGGGCCGGTTGCACGTAATCGCCGGCCGTTTTCTGCACATCCAATTCGCTTCGGTAAATCAAGGTGTCGACCGTCAGCAGCCCAATGATCCGACGAGTGCCATCGCGCGTATCCCAGACTGGAAACCGGGTCAGCTTACGCTGCCGGGCCAGGTCGAACACATCACGAACGCGAGTCTGCGCGGTAACTGTGGCCGCGCGATCCAGTGGCAACATTGCCTGACGAACGGTCAGCGTCTGCAGATCCAGAACCCGATCGATCATGGTCCTCTCTTCCGAAGTAAACGTCTGGGCCGACTGCATCAACAAGCGAAGCTCTTCACGGTTTCCAAACAGGTGGCCGGTAAAGATCTTGCCGCCGCGCCAGCGCAGCAGCAAATCCGAGAACCATTCGACCGCTGCGACCAGCGGGCGTAGCGCCCAATAAATGATCCGGAACGGCCTTGCTAACGCCACACAAAGACGCGTGGGATAGGTTCGAAACAACATTTTCGGCAGGAAGTCGAAAAAGGCGTAAAAGAAGAAAACGATCACCATGTAGAGAATGCCGAACCAGAACCAATGGCGAGTGAATACGCCGTGCAAGGCCACGACAATCCAGCCCAGAATCAGGAAATTGGCAACGGTATTGCCTACCAGAATGGTCCAAAGAAAGTTCTCCGGGTTATCCAGATATTGTTGCAGCACTTTGGCCGAAAAGTTTCCGGCGCGCACCTGCTGCCGAATGCGCAAGCGGCTCAACGCAAACACCCCAGCCTCCATTCCCGATAAAAAGAACGAAAGCGCAAGGAAGCCAGTGAACGAAATCCAAATGCAAAGTTGCTCGGTCATTTAAGTCCACTCATTTGCCGGCAGGTTTAACAGCCTCCACGAGCAATTCCTTAACGCGTCGCTCATCCGCCGCCTGAGCGGTGAGCTTGAGCCCGCTGAAAGTTGCAGTATCGCCGGGCGCCGGTACGACCTCGAGCAACGAAGTGAGCAGGCCACCCATCGTCTCGACCTCCGGCACATCATGCAGCGCCGGGTACTCGCGCCGAAAATCATCCAAACGCAGCAAGCCGCTGACACGCCAGCGGTCGGGCGCCAGCTTTTCCATCACAAAACCGGCGGGTTCGCTTTCGCTCCGGATTTTGCCAATCATTTCTTCGAGAATGTCTTCCATGGTAACAATCCCGGCGGTCCCGCCGAATTCATCAAGCACTATGGCCAAGCCGCGTTGTTGCCTTTGGAGCGCTTTGAGCAGTTGCAACAGGTTCATCGTCTCGGGCACAAACGAAGGAAACTCGATTGCATCCGCCAAGTCGATTTGCGGATCGAGCAATAGCGCGCGGGTATTGAGAATGCCGACGATCGTGTCCGGATTTTCGTCAAAAATCGGCAGCCGACGATGACGATAGGTCCGCGCCGCTGCAATCATTTCTTCAATAGATGAATCGTCGGAAATGGCGGCCATTTGCGAGCGTGGCTTCATGACTTCCCGCGCGGTGCGCTGGTCCAGGCTAATGATCTGCAGGATAATCTCCTTCTCCGATGCAGCCAATGCGCCGTGCTGGTAAGCCATTTCCAGCAGTTCCTGATAGTCGGCATCCGTCAATGCGCTTGGCGGCTTTACGGATGAAGGAATCAGCGTCCGAAGAATTGCCGTGTTAATGCGCTGCGCGATGCGGCAAAGCGGCAAGCTAATACTGACTGCCAGATCCAGCGGCCGCGCAATTCGCAATGCCCATTCCTCAGGTTTGCGCACTGCCATCGTTTTGGGCAGGACCTCGCAGGGAATCAAAGTGAGAACGAATACGGCAACGATGGTGATAACCAGCGGCCAGCGCCCCTGCAGGGCCATCCAAAGCCCGACCGCGAGCAAAGCGGCATTAGCCAGCGTATTGCCCAGCACCAGCGTCGCCAGCAAATCTTGAGGCTCGGTCAGCAAATTGGCTACAACTCCGCCCGCCACTGCGTCGCGCTGCGTCAATTGCCGGACTTGCCATTTGCTGAGCGAAAAAAGGGCTGTTTCGGCAAGCGAGAAGAAAAAGCTAGCCCCGGCAAAGACCAGGACCACCGCCAAAGCGATTATCGGCGCCGTCGCCACTCCCGCAACATGGAACAAATTCGAGCTGTTAGCGATACAAAAACCAAAACCACAAATGAAACCCTCAAAAAAATTCAAGGGTGGGCAGATTTATTAGCTGCCACCGCTTTGGCCGGCTCGCTTTCGACGCCGCGCTCGGTGCTGGTGAGATTAGACAGCCGGCCATGATTCCAGACATTCAGGAGTTTACCCTGGAAATTGCGAGGACGTGGATCAGAAACGAGGATTTGTCGGACCATATCGGGCTGGTAGCCGAAAAACCCGCGAATGATTGTCTCTGCAAATGCGCCGCCGTTGCTGGCGTTGTAGGTTTGGGAGGGGTTTCCTCTGGCACCGCGTTCGGCGATACGGACTGGCGCATCAAATCTTCTGCCGAGCAGTTCACGCGACTGACTGAACGGTCCTTCGCGCGTCACGTAAGCGCAACGATGTAGAAAGTCCTGTGCTCGCTCAAATTCGCCAAACTCGCAGAACGTGGCTATGGTTTCGGCCGGCCATGCACTATAAGCCCCCATGGGTCCGTGGTCCGGACGGTCGGTTTTGCCGGCTGCCGGGTCACTCAAAGATTGCGCGCGCATCCAGTGGTCGGTCAGCAGTTCCCGCTGGACGAACGAAGTCATTTCGCTGCGCATCTTGGGCGAAAGGTCACCCGGAATAGTCAGGCCGATGGTTGTGAAATCGAAGACATGCCGCATTTCGACGCGGCTGCCGTCACGGTGAAGGGAATCCCAAACGCCCTGTCCGGGTTCGTAGAGCGCCAGCACAGCCGGGAGCAATCGGTTAGCTTCAGCCCGCAGTTCAGTCGCCCGTGCCGGGTTCCCCTCCATCTCCTGGATTTGCGCATCCCGGCGCATCATCCAAATGTTGGCGGCGTTGAATGAAGGCACCTCGTTGATGTAAGTGGGCACGCACTCGAGTAAGTTGCCGGCGTTGCCGTAATCGGCCAGGGTCCGCCCCGACCGGACCAGCGATTTCCAATGAGTGGCGATGGCGTCGAGATGTTCGACAATACTGTGGCCATTGATTCGCTCTGAGAGAAACCCTCGGTCACCAGTGACGTTAAGATAGGTGTCCAACAGGAGGAAGACGGAATAATCGTTGGCGCTGTACCAGGGGCCTTGCAGCGTGCCGGTGAGATACTCTTCCGCGTACCCGTTAGTGATACCTCGCGCGAGCCATGAGCGCAGGCAATTCTTAAGCATTGCCGGATCGAGCAGCGCGAAAGCAGTAGCCCATTCGCGGGTGTCCCAAAAGTACATCATTGTGCAATTGCTTTCCGGCGTGTTGCTGACATACACCCGCCGCTGAATTGGAAAGCCGGTGCGATAAACACTAAGGAGCGACGTCGCGCTCAGGTAATAGACACGGCGCATCTGTTCATCGGGCGTGACCAGGACGGGCAGGCTGCCGGAGAAAAAGGAATTGGTGGGCGAGAACATGGCGTCGAACCGTTTTTCCCAATCGCTTCGGACTTGCGCGAATACGCCATCAAAACGTGCCGCCCACTGCGTTGCCGAAGCGCGAACCGTATCGCCATCCGACCCACAAGCGAGCACATAATTAATTGTGAGAGTCGACTGCGGTTTGAGTTTGAGGCGCCAAATTGCCCGGCCCGAATTCGTTTGAACCAACAACTCGTCGGGTTTGCGCTCAAAGGCGAAGCAGTTGGCCAGATGGTTGCTCGAATCGCGCAGAAGGAGCGCCTTGTTTTTGTCCATGGCCTCAGCGGAAAAACGCATGGCGGCATTCTTGTCTCGTGGGACTCCCCAACCCCAGCGCTCGTGACGCGAGGTGGCCGCGCACAGGTTTATCTTCAGCTCAAAACTTCGCGTGGCATCGCTGCGGTTTGTAATCTCGATATGGAAAAGCAAGCCGCTTTGCTCGTAAGGCATACGCGTCGCGGTTTCGATGCTGAGCGCTTCGATAGTTGCTTTTCGCCGTACCTCGTACGGAAACCAACGTGTTTGCTCGACCGTGAGTGCCTGGCCGTCAATGAACAAACTACCGGTGTCATCTGTGAGCGTAATTGGCGGGAAGCTTAGTTTTCCCATTGCGAGAATGTCGCGCACGGTCTGCGAAGATCCGACTGTGCTGTTGAGCGCAGGCAAAGAGCGAACTTCTGTCGCCTGTTGCCAGTCACCGGCCAATTCCTCAAGCGAAGGTACTTGCGCCGGGACCCGTGGAGTTATCGCGAAAACCAGCAAAGCGCTGAACAGCAGGACCAGCCGGCCAAGCCGGTTATTGGGTTGATTTGGCACCATAATTATTGCGCGCCTGCCATTGCTACCTCGATTGAGCCGAATGAGCAACCAACCAATGTTTTTACCTGTTCTACCTTCTTAGTCCTGGGGCAGTAACCCATTTTGCCAGACCGCAGGCAGGTCTACTTTATGGCCAGGCTGATGCTCCCGGTGTGCCCCCGCACCGCAGCGTCACCGCCTGCACCCCGATATGAGGTCAGAACCCGGTGAATCGGCAGCCCCGCGCAAGTGGATTGCCAGGGGATTCACCGCTGTTGAAGATATTGTCTATGTGGGGCTTGGCTTGTTGCTGGGCGCCAGCGCGATAGTCTTGCTCCTAATGCCGGAACGATTCAGGTGGCGTTTGGTGGTGCTGCGGGTTGAGACTGTGTTTTGTATGAAAAAAACCACTCAACCACACACAGGCAGCACTCACCAAACGGTGATGGAGATTAGCACTCGCAAGGGGAGTCAGTCCATTCG
>CAZUVM010000161.1:0-55092 GCA_964623885.1 uncultured Verrucomicrobiota bacterium | reverse complement strand
ATGTCGGTTTTGACCTTGCCGAGCGAGATCTGCAGTTTTTCTGCAATTTCTTCGTAACTCAACCCTTCAAGATGATAAAGCACCAGAGGAACGCGCTGAGCGTCAGGCAACTTCTGCAGGGCATGCTCAACTAACTGGTGGCGATCCGCCTGGGCCAGCTCGTGGCTCAGGTCAGCGGGATCGGCGAACTCGATTGTCTCTTCTTCGCTCTCGCCGCTGGTTAGCTCGGAAAAGAAGCTCCAGCGTGATCGGTATCGAGAGAGGTGATTGAGGCAGAGGTTGGTGGCGACTTTCTTGAGCCACCCGGGGGCGGTTGGGCTTTCCCGCAATTCGCCGAAACGCTCGTAAGCTTTAAGGAAAACTTCCTGGGCTACATCTTCAGCTTCGGTTGGATTGGCGAGCAAACGCATAGCCGTGCTAAATACCATGTTCTGGTACTGCCGCATGAACGCCTCGAATGGTTGCGCATCTGGCATCGATTCGCTGCACCTGTTCGCGGCGGATTCTAAGCCCCAACGACGCTGGGAAGCAAAGCAGTTGCATAAGAAAATCGCACCATAGAGACGATGGCCATTATTGGACTAAAGTGGCTATGCCGGCATGAAACACTGCCCAGTTCTGGACCAGGTTCAAAAGGCAAATAAACCCATAGCCAATTCCCGCCACTGCCGCCGCAGCAAGCAATGCCAGCATGAAACGTTCGCCCATAGATTGGTGTGGGGGCGTGGGCCACGGCCTGGTTGAACGCGCAACACTCGGTGTTTTCCGGAGTCGAGCAGCAGGGGCGGGCAGCCAATCCGCTGAATTGCGGCGGCGCCCCATCGCGGAGTCCACGATCCGTAGAGCCGGGACCGCTGCGGCGCTCGGGCTGATTGTAGTCGGTATTGACAGCGTATTCATATTGTTGTCTGTTTCCTATACCCACGGGCACTCGTGTTTGTTTCAAGAATCTTGAGGACGCTGGGAAGATTATTCGAGCTGGGCGCATGAAGCGGCGCCTCAAAGGCAGTTTGGATTGCCCAGGGAAATCCTCTGGAAAGCAAATTCCGGCTTTTTTAAGCAACCGATTTTGTGATAAGCTCGTAATATGAGAAGCCTTTTCGGGTTGATGAGCCAGATGGTGGGAGGTTTACGCTTCCGCCTTTTCCTGCTCATCCTGTTGGCGTGCGCCCCGCTCGTCGCGCTGATGCTGCATACTGCCGGCGAAGATCGCCGCCGTGCAAAAACGAATTGGAGCCAGCGTTCTCAGCGCATGATGCGCACCGCGCGCGAGGAGGAGCAACAAGCCATCGGCGCCACCAAGCAACTGCTGCTGGCGGTGTCCGAGTCCGCAGCCATCCGAACGCTGCGCCCGCGCCGGTGCAAAGAGTACCTGGATATGCTTTTTGGCAGTTATCCACGCTATGCCAATCTTGGAGTCGTGAGCACGAACGGTGAGTTGATGGCCAGCGCAGTGCAGCGGCCAAAGGATCATAGCAGAGCTCCGTTCTTCCGTCGCGCGCTGGAAACACGTGCGTTCGCCATCGGCGATTTCCCTTCGAACGCGACCGACACCAAGCCAACCGTGAGTTTTGGTTATCCGGTTCTCGATCATACGGGTGAAGTGCTGGCGGTGGTCTTTGCGGAATTGGATTTGGACTGGATGGATCGCTTCGGCTCCGAACTCCCAGGCCTGTTAGTTAAGGGCGCTACCTGGACCGAGCTGGATCGCGCTGACAAAGTGCTGGCCCGATACCCTGAGCCTCAGGATTGGATCGGCCGTCGATATCCCGACCCAGCCGTGGCGCCGTCGTTTTTTAGCGAGCCCAAGGGAGTCTTGGAGGCTAAAAGCCATGAAGGCGTGGACACGTTTTATGCCTATGCAACCATGCCAAGTCAGCTCGGAGACGGACCGGTGGCGACCGTCTTGTCGATTCCAACCCGTATTCTGTTTGCTCAGGCAGACCAGATGCTGCGGCGGAACCTGACATGGTTGGGAATAGCCGCAGGTTTGGCTTTGGTATTGGGTTGGATAGGAGGCAGATTCCTGATTCTTCGCCCGGTGCACACGCTGGTTCGTTCAACCGCCAGATTGGCCGCCGGTGAATTGAGCGTGCGGACGGGACTTCATTACAGCCGTGGTGAAATCGGCCAACTCACGCGCGCGTTCGACCGCATGGCCGAGGCGCTGGAACAACGCGAGCACGAACGCCTGCGCGCAGCTGAGAAGCTTCAAATTCTTTCTCATCGACTTGTGGAAGTACAGGAAGCCGAGCGCCGGCAAATCGCCCGAGAGTTGCACGATGAAATCGGCCAGAGCCTGACGGCGGCTGGAATGAACCTGCAGGCCGCCTTGCGATTCCGCGGCCCGGCCGGGCTGGAGCGCCGGCTCGAAGACAGCATCCAGGCCGTCGAGCGGGTTTTGGAACAGGTGCATGATCTATCTTTAAATCTACGCCCTTCCATGCTGGATGATCTGGGCTTGGAGCCGGCTTTGCGCTGGTACACCCAACGCCAGAGCGCTTTGACTGGTTTGAAGGCGGAATTCCGCGCCGATTTGCTCGATGGCCGGCTTCATCCGGTTGTAGAAACTGAGTGTTTTCGCGTCGCGCAGGAGGCCCTGACCAACGTCGTCCGCCATTCCCAGGCACGTTCAGTCAAAGTCGAACTGAGCCGGCGCAACGGCAACCTGCATTTGTCGGTGCGCGACGATGGAGTTGGTTTCGACACCGAGATATCGCGCAACCAAGCCGTCAACGGCGCCAGCCTTGGCCTCTTAAGCATGGAGGAAAGGGCCTCGCTCGCCGGAGGCGGTTTGGAATTCAATTCAGCGCCCGGGCGAGGCACCGAAGTGCATGCCTGGTTTCCGCTCAAATACGCTGAGACCTCACCCAGCTTTACAACTGATGAATAACTCTAAAGAACCTATCCGAGTGATCCTGGCCGACGACCATCCCATTGTTCGCGCTGGAATTCGTGCTGAACTGGAGCGCATGCCGAGCGTGCAAATTTTAGCCGAGGCCAGCGACGGCCGTGAAGCCCTCGAATTGGTGCAAAAGCACCGGCCGAACATTGTTTTTATGGACATCTCAATGCGCGGACTTAACGGCCTCGAAGCAACTGCTCGTATTACCAAAGAGTCTCCCGGTGTTCGCGTGGTGATTCTTTCGATGCACCAGAGCGAGGAGTATTTCTGGCAGGCACTCAAGGCGGGCGCGTCGGGGTATTTACTCAAGAAAGCAGCGACTGCCGAACTCCCGACTGCGCTCGAGCGCGTCATGGGTGGAGAGATATACCTCGCGCGTGAAATATCCAATCGTCTGGTGAAGAAGCTGCCTCTTCAGCAAATCGCGCATCACAAAAGCCCGCTTGAGAAACTCACCGAACGCCAGCGTGAGATCCTGCAATTGATTGCCGAGGGCCAGACGACCAAGGCCATCGCGCTCATCCTCAACGTCAGTCCCAAGACGGTTGAATATCATCGCGCCAAATTGATGGAACGGTTGGAAATCTTCGATATTCCAGGACTGGTGCGTTTCGCATTACAGACGGGATTGATCTCGCAGGAATAACTCCAGGCACTGCGTTATTTGAAGCAAGGGTTCTGCGGGCCTTTTGTTATTCAACGGGCGCAATCACAACTTCGATTTCTCGGGCCCGCAATGCTTCTACCAGCTCTGGAGGCGCGCCGCTGTCCGTGACAATTGTGTCTACCGCATCCAAACCGCAGAGAGGCAGGACTGATTGGCGCCCGAGTTTCGTATGATCGAAGCAGAAAATCACTTTCTGCGCCGCCTGAATCATCGCCCGCTGAATATCGATCAGCAGTCCATGCGAATTAGTAATTCCGTCCAGGGCGAGGCCTCCCGCGCTCATGACTGCCACGTCCGCATGAATTTTTCTGAATGATTCCACCGCGACCGGCCCCACAAGAACACCCAGCCGCGGATAAATCACTCCTCCTGACACAACCACTTCCGACCGGTTCGACGAAGCGAACAAATTAGCCACCGGCAACGAGTTGGTTATGATTTGCGGCGATTTGCTCTCCAGGTACCGTGCCACGTGATAAACGGTTGTGCCGGCGTCAATGATGATGGTCTGGCTCGGCATTAGCATACTCGCGCAGGCTTTGCCAATTGCCTCTTTCTCTGCCAGTTGATGTGTATCCCGGGAAGAGAAAGTAAACTCGTCCGATTTCGGCACTACGATTCTCGCACCTCCGTGAGTCCTGCGTAGAAGACCGGTTGTCTCCAATGCCGTCAGATCACGGCGGACCGTTGAAACGGATGCATCTACTTCCCTGGAAATCTCTTCCAACGAAGCGAACTCCACTTTTTGTATATATTCGCTTATCCGATGTTGGCGCTGTTCTGGCGGCATCTGGCAAGAATTTGATATATTTTGATAGATTTTGCAAGTTTTTTGTTGACAACTGTTCAATATGTGGCAACAACAGATGCAAGTCATGGCAGCAAATGCGCCTATTTTAGCTTCGCTTACCCCGCCAGGGGCGAGCGCAACTATGCACCGTGCTGTGGTGGAGCACATGGTGCGTCAGGCCGTTTATCAGCGGCTGGGCAAAGCTTTGCCACAACGCGCGACCGCTCCCAATCCGCTAGTGGTAAACGTCAGTGCGCGCCACTGCCACCTCACGCCAGAAGCTGTTGAAACCCTGTTCGGTAAAGGCCGCCAATTGACGGTTCACAAGTGGCTTTACCAGGAGGGACAGTTCGCCGCGAAGGAGACTGTTACTTTGATTGGTCCGCGCAGCCGGGTGATATCCAACCTGCGCATCCTGGGTCCATGCCGAAGTTTGAACCAGGTGGAACTAGCCTACACGGACGGCATTGCACTTGGGTTCGACTTACCCCTTCGCATATCCGGCGATATCAAAGGCACACTGGGCTGTATGTTAATGGGGCCAGCGGGATTCTTTGAAATGAGTGAAGGCGTAATTCGAGCGTTGCGACACGTTCATATGTCGCCACAGGACGCGAGCTTTTATGGCGTGAAAGCCGGCGATGCGATGAAGCTGAAAATTGGCGGCCCATGCGGCTTGAGCCTTGATCAAATGCTGGTCCGCGTCGACAAGAGCTTCAAGCTCGAGGTGCACATCGATACTGACGAAGGCAACGCTTGCAACCTCCAAGCCGAAACGCCGTGTGAATTAATCTGATAACATTTCCGGTAAGCATCAACTCTTAACCATCTACATAAAATGAGCGAAGCATTAGGAATGATTGAAACTAAGGGCTATGTCGGCAGCGTTGAAGCCAGCGACGCTATGGTGAAGGCCGCCAATGTGGCGTTGGTCAAAACTGTTCCCATCGGCGGCGGCCTGATTACCGTGTTGTGCCGCGGGGACGTTGGCAGCGTAAAAGCCGCTGTGGACGCGGGCTCGAAGGCCGCATCGAAAGTGGGTGAATTGGTCAGCTCCCATATTCTGGCCCGTCCACACGAGGACTTGCTCAAGGCCTTCGTGCCTGAGGCAAATGCCAGGCCCAAATGATTCCACGCGGTATAACTATCAAACTTTTATCTATTCACTGATTTATGGCTCAACAAGCGATAGGAATGATCGAGTGCAAAGGTCTTTGTGCCTTACTCGAAGCGTGCGACGCCGCTCTCAAGGCGGCCAATGTAACGCTGGTCGGATGGGAAAAGATCGGCAGCGGTTACGTGACCGGGTTCTTCCGTGGCGATGTCGCGGCGGTGAAGGCCGCAACCGACGCGGGCGCGTCCGCCGCGGCACAAGTCGGCCAGGTGATCAGCGTCCAGGTAATCCCGCGCCCGCACGATGGCCTGGCAGGTCTCGGGAAATGGCTGCAGTAACACCGGTCGCCTACATTTAATTCATCAGCCCTGGGTACTTGGCTGAAATCCGTTTAATGAAGATCCTCGTTGCCAATCTCGGCTCGACGTCGCTCAAGTGGCGGCTGTTCGAATTTGCCGGCGGCGAGGAGCGGCTTGTGCATCGAGGAGGATTTGAACGGGTCACGGATTATTCGCAAGCAATTGGTGATTGTCTGGCCGCCTTAAAAGAAGCAGGCGGCATTCAAAGCGAGCGCGAATTGGCTGCGGTGGGCTTTAAAACCATCATGGCGCGCGGCGTAAACGGCTGCGTTCGCCTGGACGAAAACGTGGTGAGAGCCATGGAAGCATTCAACGGCGTCGCGCCGGCTCACAATCCGCCTTACATCACCGGGATCCGGCTGTTCGCACAGCGGCTGCCCGGCGTGCCGCTGGTTGGATTGTTCGAGACAGCCTTTTATCAATGGGCCCCCGCTGCTGCGACCCGTTACGCCGTGCCGGAGCCCTGGCATGACCTGGGCGTGCGTCGCTGGGGATTTCATGGAGCGAGCCATAAATTCATTGCTGAACGCTCGGCTGAGTTGCTGGGGCGCGAAGATGTGGCTGAACGCGTGCGACAACTGTATGTGAACAATGCCACAAGCCCAGTCCGCTCGCCCACCCTTCGAGTAATTTCGTGCCATCTCGGCGGCAGTTCGTCAGTAACTGGAATTCTCAATGGGGTAGCGATTGGCACCAGCATGGGACTCAGCCCACAATCCGGATTGCCGCAAAACAATCGCGTGGGCGATCTCGACTCCTTCGCCCTGCCATTCCTGACGCGTTCGACCGGCCTTACTCTGGACGAAGCCGAACGATTACTCTGCAAGGAATCGGGCCTCAAAGCGCTCTCGGGTGGATACAACGATTTTCGTGACATCGAGCAGCAAGCGGCTTCGGGAAACCAGCGCGCGCAGTTGGCGCTCGACGTTCTAACCCACCAAACCCGCCGTTGGATTGGGTCGTTTTTGGCCGAATTGAACGGCGCGGACGCGTTGGTGTTTACCGCCGGCATCGGCGAAAACCGGCCAAAGCTTCGCAGCGCAGTTTGCGCTAATTTCGACCAGCTCGGGATCGTCCTCGACGCTGACAAAAACGAATCCACTCGCGCTCAGGAAGCCGTGATCAATGCCCCGGCTTCACGCGTAAAAATTATGGTGATTCCGACAAACGAAGAACTCGTCGTGGCGCGTGAGGTGAAACGCTTTCTGGAAAATCAACCCTCGATTTCCTTACCCCGCAACGCACACCGCGAACCATGCAACACACAATTGACTACGCAATCTCAAACCGTCACCTGAACTGCCAACTTTACCTTTAACCATCATCTACTTATGGCTCATCAAGCAATTGGACTTATCGAAACGCGCGGTTTGGTCGCCCTCGTTGAGGGGACCGACGCGATGCTCAAAGCTGCCAACGTCGAGTTGGCCGGCCCCATGACCCAGGTTGGCAATGCCCTGGTCACCGCTGTCGTGGTGGGTGACGTTGCTGCCGTCAAAGCGGCGACCGATGCCGGTGCCCAGGCCATCAAAGCCATCAAAGGCGACCTGGTCAGCGTGCATGTGATTGCGCGGCCGCACGCCGATGTGGAAGCCGTCCTGCCGCGCAAACCTGCCGCCAAGTAACGGCAGATTGTTCGGGGCCGTATCTGGTCGTCCGCGCTGCTATAGGCCGGCACGCACGCAACCCACGAACCATTAAACTGAGTCAGCTCAATTAATCCAAAAGCCCATGTTCCTCGCACGCGTTGAAGGCTCGGTAGTGGCCACCAAGAAAGACGCCTCGATGAGCGGTCGCAAACTGCTGTTGGTGCGCCCGCAATTGGTGGACGAAAAGGACCCGACCAAGTTTCGGCCGGGCGCCAACACCATTGTAGCAGTCGATAGCGTAGGCGCCGGTTTGGGCGAGTTGGTCATGTTTTGCCAGGGCAGCTCGGCGCGGCTCGCCCCAAACCTGAAGGACGCCCCTGTCGACGCGGTGATTATCGGCATCGTCGATACCGTGGACGTCCTGGGAAAGCAAATCTACACCGCGAAACAATAGCCGATTATGAGTGGCGTCAACGAAACCCTGATTCGCGAGGTAGTATCCGAAGTCTTGGGCCGGCTTGGGCGAGGGGCGTCGCCGGCGGCAGCAACTCCCTCTGCTCCCCCAACCAGAGCTGCTTCAGAATGCGGTTGTTCCGGAAACGGTCATCGCCCGAGCTCTGTGGGTTCAAGCGGCCGATCCGGTGTATTCCGGAACGCAAACGACGCCTGCGCAGCCGCGCACGCAGGCTTTCTGCAGTTAAAAAAGAAAGGCGTCGAGGCGCGCGCGAGGGTCGTTGAAATCGTTAAAACGCTGGCTGAGGCCAATGCCAATGAATGGGGGCGAATCGAATTGGAAGAGACGAAAATCGGGCGCCTGGACCACAAAATCGAGAAGCTGAAAATAATTAAGCTCGTGCCCGGTGTGGAATGGCTCCGTCCAGAAGGGCGCAGCGGCGATCATGGAATCACGCTGGAGGAATATACTCCATTTGGAGTCGTAGCTGCCATTACGCCGTCGACCCATTCAATACCCACGCTAAGCGGCAACATCGTCAATATTGTCGCGGCCGGAAACGCGGTCGTCTTCAACGCTCATCCTTCCGCCGCCCGATGCGCCGCGCTTGCTGTGGGCGAATATAACCGTGTCATCCAGTCTGAAGTCGGGATTGAAAACCTGGTGACCATCGTAGAGCAACCAACACTGGATTCGTTCAAAGCCATTTGCAGCCACGAGACTGTGCGGCTGCTATGCGTGACGGGCGGTCCAGCTGTGGTCAAAGCGGCCATGCAAACCGGTAAGCGTGCGATCTGCGCCGGACCGGGTAACCCGCCGGTGCTCGTGGACGACACGGCCTGCCTGAAGCGCGCCGCCCGATCGCTCATTCAAGGAGCCGCTTACGATAACAACCTTCTCTGTATCGGTGAAAAGGAAGTTTTTGTTTTGAATACCGTCGCTGATGAGCTCCTATCGGAGATGGAAAAAGCAGGCGCTGTGCGACTGAACGCAGCCCAACTCGAACGACTGACCAAAGAAGCGTTCACCTTTAAAGAAGGCCACGGTGGCGGTTGTCCGGAGCCGGTGGTAAACAAGGCGTTTATTGGCAAAGATGCAGCCGTGCTAGCCAAAGCGGCCGGGGTGAACGCGCCTGAAAAAACGGAATTGCTGTTTGCCGAGACGGACAAGGATCACGCTTTCGTCAAAGAAGAGCAAATGATGCCATTCCTGCCCGTCGTGCGCGTGAAGAGTGTTGAAGAAGGCATCGAAGCTGCGAAGGACGCGGAACACAATTACAAGCATACTTCTATCATTCACTCGCATGATGTCGAACATATGACGGCCATGGCGCGCGCGCTTGACACAACACTGTTCATTAAGAATGGCCCTTGTATGGCCGGGCTGGGCCTGGGTGGCGAAGGCTATCTGAGCTATTCGATTGCCACACCCACCGGTGAAGGTGTCACCAACCCAAAAACTTTTTGCCGGGTGCGCCGCTGCGTGATGGTGGACAATCTCAGAATCTACTGACTCGAAACCTGAGAAACCGTTAAACCATGTTACTCGCACGTGTTGAAGGCACAATAGTGGCCACCCGAAAGCATCCAAGCTTTGAAGGGTGGCGTTTGGTGATTTGCCAGCCCGTCAATGCTGCTGAGCAACCGGAGGGCGTACCGCAGGTTGCGATCGACGCGCACGGAGCCGCTATGCACCAAAAGGTGATTATCTCCTCGGATGGCATGGCCGCCCGTAAAGCAGTCGGCGATGACAAAAGCCCTGTCCGCTGGATGGTCGTCGGAATAGTGGATGATCAAAACCACATCGTTCCCTTATGCGATTAGGCACTGTCATCGGCCGAATCACCTTGAGCGTCACCGTTGACTCGCTGCACGGCGCGCGCTGGTTGATCGTATCGCCGTTCACGCGCGCCCACTTTCAAAAGGGTTCGGAGCCCCTTCCTGGAATGAGCACTGACCCAAGCCTGGTGGTCTACGATGATTTAGGCGCGGGTGTCGGCCAAACGATTGGATTCGTGGAAGGCCGTGAGGCAGCATGTCCTTTCAGCAAACCAACACCAGTGGATGCAATCAATGCCGCGCTGGTTGATGAAGTTTTTTATAAGCCGCTGTAAGCCATGAAACAGGTTATCAGTGTTCGGGATCTGGAAGAAATGGTCCGCCAGGGCAAAGACGTGCGCACCCTGCCCGAAGATGCGCTGTTGACACCTTCGGCTCGTGATTTCCTTCGCGATTTACAGGCGCCCGGAAATGGCAGGACCGCTCCATCATCTGCTTCCGTTCAGTCTAATGGTCCAACGCGCCCGATTACGGCCCAGAGCAGCAAGTCGGATCTTGAAGCGTTCTTCAATTCTCCAAAGCTACAAGAGTTTAAGCTCCAGCTCTGTGACGTGGGACGGCGTCTTTGGCAACGCGCTTACGTGGACGGCAATGGCGGGAATATTGCCATCCGTGTTGCTCCGGATCTTGCGTTGTGCACGCCGACTCTGGTTTCCAAAGGCTTCATGAAGCCTGAGGACATGTGTCTGGTAGACTTGGAAGGCAACCAACTGGCCGGCATGAAAAAGCGGACCAGCGAAATCCTGATGCACTTGCAGATCATGAAACGGCAGGCGCGCGCCGTGGCAACCGTACATTGTCATCCGCCCTATGCCACGGGCTTTGCCGTGGCCGGTGTCGAACCACCGACCTGCATGATTCCTGAGTTCGAGGTTTTCGCCTCGGTCGCGATTGCCCCCTACCGCACCCCCGGCACCCCGGAGATGGGCAAATTGGTGGCGGACCTGGTGGATAACCACAACACCATTCTCATGGCGAATCATGGCGTCGTCACTTGGAGCCACAACGATGTCGAAGACGCCTATTTCAAGATGGAGATCCTCGAAGCGTACTGCCGCACCGTTCTAGTGGCGTCGCAATTGGGCAAGCCAGTAAATACGATGACGCCGGCTCAGCTCCAGGACTTGCTCAAGATCAAGCAAAGCCTTGGGATCCCTGACCCCCGCTTTGGGCTCAAGGAATGCGAGCTTTGCGACAACGAAGGCTGGCGGCCGGGCGTGACTTGCGCTGCGCCAAATGCCAATGCCCCGAACGGTGCACCAACCGGCGCTGCAGACCCCGAAGCCGAGGCGCTCGTCCAGGCCATCACCGATCAGATCATGCAATCATCGAAGTGAAACCACTAATGAATCCCAGGTTAGAATGGGAAAGAATTGTACTCTGATTGGTGTCTATTTGTGTCCATTCGTGGTAAAGCCCTGGAATGAAATCTCTGGACACCAAACTTGCGGAGATTAAATCCAATCCCTCCTCCCGCGCCTTCATCATCGCTGATGCCAAGGATGCGGACATGGCATTTGGCGTCCGGGCTCCCGGGCCGCGCGGCTATCTCTCGCGACGCGGCGAACGTCCGGGCCGATTTTCGCCTGAAGTCTGGACACGGGCGGAATATGGCTATCGGAATCTACCGGAGTTCCTGGATATCATCCGCGAGGTGGTGCAACAGGGACTGGTCGACATCACGTTGATGTCTGCCTACGTCAATGAGCAACTCACCATCAAAGAGGGACTGTTTCGCGACTCGCACGTAACCCCGGCGGCGCGCGCCAATGATGCCACCGACGTTTGGGCCGTGCGCCATGGGTGCTATATCCGCGAACCGGCGCAGCCATTTCGCACGGCAACAATCGACCAGATCCAATGCGGCAAGATCGAATGCGACCGTACCGCCGCGGAATTCCCTGGCGCGAATCTGGGCTTGTATTCGGTCACTTTCGTCAACGACCTCGAGCAGGACCGAGACACTCTCTTGGCGTTCAAGGCATTTCGCGAAGAAGCCGAACAAAAAAAATTCCGCTACTTCCTGGAAGTCTTCGATCCCAACGTGGCCAGCAATGTCGCGCCCGAAAAACTTGGGGAGTTCATCAATGATAACATCATTCGCAGCCTGGCGGGCGTCCCGCAATCCGGCCGGCCGATGTTTCTCAAAATTGTCTATCACGGTCCACGCGCGATGGAAGAACTCGCGCAATACGATCCTAACCTGGTGGTCGGCATCCTCGGCGGCAGCGCCGGGACCACTTACGATGCGTTCAAGCTCATTCACGACGCGCAGAAATACGGCGCCCGAGTCGCCTTGTTTGGACGCAAGATTAACAATGCCGAGCACCAGCTTGCCTTTATCGAAATGCTGCGCCTGATTACCGACGGCAAGATTTCGCCCGAGGAAGCAGTGCGCGCTTATCACGGCGTGTTGCAAGGGCGCGGCATCAAACCCAAGCTGCCGCTGGAAAAAGATCTCGAGCTCACAGACCAAACGACGAGCTACGAAGGTGCGAGCGCGGCCAGGAGTGTCGTCTCTATGAGTGGCTCATCTTCATCCTCACAGGTTCGTGGCTGGCCAGCTTTGGCAAACGGCGCACCCGATTTCGAGCGAATGACCGCCGCGGAACGGCTCGCCTATGACCAGGCAAGGCTGACCCGAAAGTTCGGGTGAAATAGCAAATGGTAGGGACGCCGTCTCGGCGTTCCAATTTTCCACTTCAACTTCGCTTCGCCCATTATCGCTTATCGCTCACCCGCCTTTGGCGCCGCGGGACTGAATACCTGCCGTTTTGAGCAACTCTCGATGGATGCGCGCAACGCGTTCGACCTGGCCCTTGGCGGCGAAGCGTTCGTAAAACCCTTCATTGCGAAACTCACGCGTGCGCTCTGTCCACGGCGCGAGCCGTTCGCGCCAGCGCTGGACGCGGCCTTCTGAGGGCTGGGCATCCTGGGCCGCAAGGTCAGCGCAGACCCGCAGCATGCCTTTTAAAGTCACCGGCTTGGTAACCATGTAGCTATCGTTGCCCCAGGCATCCTGGAAAACTTCAGCCGCGGCTTTGAGGAAGTCCCGCACTATCCCGTAGTATTGCTCGGCAGCGCGGCGGTCGGTGCCTTCCTTTTCAATTTTACTCCACGCTTGTTTTACCCAGCGATGGATCTCGTTAAAAAGCTCGGCCTGAAGAATCCATTTTTCCTGTTTGCTACGGCCGCCCAGGCGATTGATGCGATACCGCAACGGGCTATCGGACTCGCTGTAGAGCATCTCAACGATCCGCGCGGCAAATCGCCGGTCCGGTTCAGCCCAGGACACCCGCTCATACAAGTCCACCAGATGGCTCTTATTAATGCGCGTGGGCGTGGAGTTGATGATCACGAACATCTCAGTCGCAAAATCATCGCTGCGCCCGTCGAAAATCACGCACGGTACATAAATCGATTTGGCTTCGTCAGGATGCGTGCGTTCGTAAAAGCTCAGGGCTGCCAGACGGTGTTGCCCGTCGATAATGAGGAATTTCTCCTCTGGCACCTGTAAATGCCCGATGTTCTCCTGACCCTCGAGGGTCTGGAAGCGCAGCTTCTGGGACGTAAACAGCAGGACGGTGCCGGGAATCGGCGGCTGGGTGATGGCGGTTTCGTAAAAATTCCGAATCGATCTAACCTTCGATCGCGACAGCGCCCGCTGAAACGCCTTTTCGCTGCGCTCGATCCGCGAAATGAATTGCGCCACGTCATCTTCCGCCGGCACTTCCTCGGGCCGGATTTCCTCGCCTTCGCCGTAGAATCGGCTGATGAACCGGACCCTGGTGAGTAGTTCCTCTGAGGGGTACGCTACAAAATAAAATATCGCGTCCTTTTGCCGAATTTGCGTCGCTATCATAGCTGAATCCTTTTGTCCCTATTACGAGCCGATGCAATAGCTCTACACCTGAGTTAAAGGGAATACAAGCCGCTGCAACGCGAAGGATGCCGTCTTCATCTCGATTCCAGAGCCCGACCCGCGGCCCTAAGCCGCATCGCGCGCATAAAGGGAAACTGAGCGTGGAAACCAGGGATGGTCAAGTCGCGAAAAAATTGCTTGTCTAACGTGTTTTCTTATGCTATGAGAGGTTTTGTTTAGTAGGAAACCTGAAGATCTCATGAGAATGTGCCTTTCTGCCGTCGCTGGTTTAGCGCTGCTTTCGCTGGGTGCGCTCACTTCGCCCGCAGCCGTCTACAATGGGAACCAGGTTGTTTCTCCCCCTGATTTCAACGGAATTGTGGGCAACGGCAAACTGACGTTCACGGACAACGGCAGCACTATTTCAGGAACATTTACGCGGGGCGGCTCCGCCTCGGATATCTTTGCTTACAGCCTGGTGATCTTCATTGATTCGGTTTCCGGCCAGGGGTTTACCAGCACTGCTGCACTTACCGACAAATCCACTTACGCCAAGCGATCCATCTCCGGTGTAAATCCCGCTGGAACGTCAAAGTCCACTGTGGTGTTTGCCAACGGATTTGCCGCCGATTACGCCATTGTCCTTAACGCCTATCGTCCGATCAGTGCTCTGTATCAATTAAACAGCGACTCGAGCATGTACATTGCCCGCAATCTCCCGGATTACTCGGCGAATCCTGGCGCTCGCGACTTCAGCTTCAACATCGATTGGAGCGATATCGGCATCACTGGTGCCGGCGGTTCCTTCAAATTCGAGTCAACCTATATAACGACAGATGGCTCAAGATCGCTCGAGAGCTTTGAAACCATTAACGGCACCGTCGGCTATGGCACGGATACGTTCGACAACTACCACGTTTACCCCAGCCCCGTTCCCGAGCCAACCCACATCGCGCTCGGAATATTCGGCGGAGTAGCGGGGTTGGTCAGTTTAGGCGCAGCGTTTAAAAAACAATCCGGAAGCCTGCCCGGATAGTAAGGGTGTTCAGGGCTGTCGAGGTGTCGTTCCAAAGGAAACGGGCATCGCTAAAGATGCCGGTTGCCGGGGTGAATCGATACTCAAGCCCTACCCCGCCGCCATAGACCCAATTCCAGACCGGGCTCATCCCGCGGCCGCCGCCGCCGAAAACGTACGGTGCGAGGCCCGAATTGGCGATCGGGAAACGCACGTAAAGATTGCCGGTCGTGTAATCAAACATCCCGCCCAGTTCTTCAGCGTTTTTGTCCGAGGCATTGAAATCCGCCCCAATACCAATGTTCTCGCTAAAGAAGTAATTCACGCCGGCGCCGCCGCCCCAATTGCCATGCCGGATATTATGCTCAAATAATTCATGAAATTCTTCTTCGGGATTGATGTACGATGCGAACAGGTCGAGCGATAATTCATTACCGGTATAGCGCGGCGCATTCGGGTCGGGTGCAGTGACACCTGTCCACCAACCGGAAGGATCTTGCCAAATATGGGCCGCGCGAGCGCCTGCAGCGGTGAGAAAAAACAAGATGGTTAAGCTGAGAATGCGTTTCATGTTCATACACTAGATCCCTTCGGTAATTGTTATTTGGAACAAAACCAACCTGACCCCAACATAAAGGGCAACAGCCCACATAAAAGTGGGGTGTGTTGCCTAAAGGGATACCCTTACAAGCCTTTATGAGGTCTGCGATGAGCACTCGGCCTGCGGCCCGAGTTAGAAGCGTCGAGAAATAAAAGTCTGGAGCACCGGCGCGACTTTGCGGTAAAGCCGCCAACCGGTCAGTGCTGTGCCCAACAGCGAACGTTTGGATCGCTCTTTGCGAATCGGAGCGACCAGGTCGCCGCGGAAACGAAAAATTGAGCGCACTAACGGAACCACCAGCCCCAGACCAGAAGCCACTGTGCTGAACAGCTTAAGCTTTCGCTGGAATGCGGTGGCGGAAAGGCGCAGGTTATCGAATTCAACAAGCAGAACCTCCCGCTGTGCCTCGCTGGCCTCAACAAGAGCGCGCTTCCTCGACTGCAGTTCAGCTAATCCGAAGTTGCCAGGCATTGGACATCTTTTCGGGTTTGATCGATCGTTTCAGTAAAAGGGTGGCGCGCGAGACGCGACCGAAGACCGAGCCAGGCGCCAATGGCGGCAACCCAGTAGATAAGAGTGAACGCGCCCGCCACGTAAAGGCGGAACTCCGGCGGGAACAAAAAGATAATGATGCCGGTAAACAACAAAAGGCCGAGCATGGCGAGCAACGCCAGACTGAAACCAAAGAGCATGATCTCGGTCATGCGCAGCCTTTCTTCCTGCCACTCGACAGCAAAGAGTTCAGCGCGCAGCCGCAAGGAACCCAGTCCGGCGTGTATAAACCGGCCGAGGCTGGCTCCTAAGCCCGGCGGGCGGTGATTGCCGCTGGCGATCATCGTCTGTTCATCAGCACGCCCAACAACATGCCGACTCCAAACGCCACGCCCACGGATTGGTACGGATGCTCGCGGACCATTTGGTCGGCGGCTTGAGCGCTCTGCAACGCGCGGCTCTGTAGCTTGCGTCGTGTTTCTTTCGCCACTTCAAGCGCGGCGGCGAGGCGTTCGCGCGCCGCCATACCGCGCTCGCTGAGGTTTTGCACGCCGGCCTGGAGCAGCGCTTCGCCATCGTGAACAACCGCCTGCAGATCGCGAATGAGTTTTTCCGTTGAGGCTTCGAGTTCGTCTGGAGATCTGGTTTCCATAGTGTTCGTAAAGTAATGGGGGTGTTTGCAGTTAAATAATCATTTACGTTGAAGAATAGCGCGAGCGCTCGGAGCCAAGTATGGGGTTTATTACCACTTCAAATTTGTGGACAAAGTTTCGATCAACTTTGAGTCAAGCCACTTGCCCGGCGATTGGATTTCAGTTAGACCAACGCCGTGCAAAGCGCGGCTCTACTGCTGCTGACAGGACTCCTCGGCTCATTGAGCGCCGAACCGTTGTCGTTGCATCCCGAAAATCCGCATTATTTTCAGTTTCGCGGTCGACCCATGGCAATCATCACTTCGGGAGAACATTATGGAGCGGTGCTGAACTTGGATTTCAATTACCCGCGCTATTTGCAGACACTTGCGGACACAGGATTGAACGGCACACGGACGTGGGCCGGAGCGTACTGCGAGCCGCCGTCGGCATTTCAAATTGCGAGTAACACGCTGGCGCCGTTGCCAGGGCGTTTCATTTGCCCTTGGGCACGCAGCGCGGTGCCCGGATACGCCAATAGAGGCAACAAGTTCGACCTCGATCAATGGGACGCCCCTTATTTCAGACGCCTGAAAGATTTCATGTCGCGCGCCGGCCGGCATGGAATTGTTGTGGAGCTGAACCTGTTTTGTCCGTTCTATGACGAGAGCATGTGGCGGTTAAGCCCGATGCATGCGAGCAACAACATCAATGGCGTCGGCGCCGTCAGCCGGACAAACGTTTATACCTTGGATCGCAATGGAGGCTTGCTGGCGGTCCAGGAATCAATGGTGCGCAAGTTGGTTTCAGAACTGAACGCGTTCGATAATCTCTATTACGAGATCTGTAACGAGCCCTATTTCGGCGGGGTCACCCTCGAATGGCAGCGTCACATGGCCGATGTAATCGCCGAAGCCGAGCGACCGCTCAAACGTCGGCACCTGATTTCTCAAAATATCGCCAACAGTAAAGCTCAGGTGACCGGTCCTCACCCACAGGTTTCAATCTTCAATTTCCATTACGCCACACCGCCGGATACCGTTGCGCTCAATTACCATTTGAACAAAGTCGTAGGCGATAATGAGACCGGATTTCGGGGAACCAACGACGCGCCGTACCGCATGGAAGCATGGGACTTCATCGTCGCCGGAGGAGGCTTGTTCAACCATCTGGATTACTCCTTCACGGCCGGACACGAGGACGGAACATTTGTCTACCCGGCTATGCAACCCGGCGGCGGTAATCCAAGCCTGCGGCGGCAAATCCAATTTCTGGCCCAGACTCTGCACCGTTGTGATTTTATCCATATGCGGCCGGATGACTCGTTGCTCGCCACCCAATTGCCAGCCGGCATGACCGCCCGTTTACTAGCGAAGCCCGGCAGCCAGTACTTGGTTTATTTGCGAGCCGCCGCCATCGATAAAAAGCACCCGCCACGACAAATCGCCTTTGAAGGGCTTAACTTAATCATGTCGACCCCGGAAGGTTCTTACCGGCTTGAATGGTTGGATCCAAAAAATTGCAGTTCAATCGCAAAATCGAAAGCTGATGCTGTCCGCGGTAGGCTCAATATGACGGTTCCTGGTTTCGAGGAAGATATCGCGTTGCTGGTAAGTCGCTAGATCTTATGAAGAAAAGCACAAAATGGAACAGGCGCGCGACCGCTCGCATTCAGTGGAGCATGAACGCTTGCGTTTTGCTGACGCTTTTGCTCGGCTTCCCAAGCTCGGCCGCCGACTCAAAAACTTTCCGCGCTGCGCGGTCAGTGCATCTGCAGTACCAGGCTCCTGAGGGAACTCTCTTTTACAACGAAGTCGTAGTCGAAAAATCGGTGAATGGCTCATACTTCATGGCCTGCGGTTGGGAGACCGGATACTTTGGCATCCAACAGCTTGATGCGCCTGAGGACAAAGTCGTCCTGTTCTCGGTTTGGGACCCAACGAAAGGCGACAACCCGAATGCGGTCAACAAAGAGGACCGGGTCGAAGTCTTGGATTCGGGCGACGGTGTGAGGATCAAACGTTTTGGGGGCGAGGGTACTGGTGCTCAGTGCATGTGGCGACATGCCTGGCGGATTGGCGAGACGAATCAGTTTATCGTTCAAGCAACGATTGAAGGCGAGAAAACTTCTTACGCCTCCTCTTTTCGATCCGGCAGTGAACAACCCTGGAAACATCTCGCCACGTTCCGAACGCGGACCGGCGGCAGGCCGTTACATGGTTATTATTCATTTGTTGAAGATTTTCGCCGCGACGGAAACAGCGTTCACGAACAGCGCCGAGCCCGCTTCGGAAACGGTTGGGTCAAGACGACGGACGGTCGGTGGCTCCCGCTTTTGCAGGCGCGCTTCACCGCGTCCCGTGCCGAATGGGAATCGCCCGACAACATCGATGCTGGAAGGGAAGCTAGTTGCTTTTTCCTGGCGACCGGGGGCGAGATCCAGCCATCCACTAAACTGAGAAGCCTTATTGTATTGTCAACAAACCAATCCAAACCTCCCGATTGGTTGGCGGCGTTCTCTGGTCATTAGTGTCGTTGCTCACTTTTTGCTTCGCTCTCTTCTATCCTCCACGTCGATGTGAAATTTGTGGATGAACCGGTGAAAAATTGGCGCAAACAACACGCCGGTAACCGAAATGAACACAAGCCCGCTGAACAGCGCGTAGCACCCGGCGAATAACTTCCCCGCCCCGCTTTGGAGCGTGCCGACCGGACCCATGCCTGAAAGGATCATCGCGGCATTTACAAATGCATCCAGCCACGACATCCGCTCCAGAGTGTGATAACCCAGCATCCCGACGCCCAGAGCAGCCAGCACAATGACGGCCGCAACAGCGAAACTCCGGCCGAGCCGAGCATAGAAAACCCGACGCGGTGCCAAGGGTTGTTTGCGGTGCTCAAACATCAGTTGGAGCTAAACGAGTAAGTCATACCCTCGTTTGCATCAACTTCCAATTTCTCCTTGTGTTCCCTGTCCCGTTGGGGAACGCTCGCGCTCACACATGAACCGTCGCCAATTCCTCGAAACTGTTGCCGCTGGGCTCGTCGCGACCCCGGCCTTGGGCGCTGCTGCCGAAACGAAACTGCCGACCCGTATGTTCGGCCGCACCGGCATCCGCGTCCCCATCCTTGGCTTTGGTTCGGGTAGCCGCTTTCTCATGTACGCTGAGGAGGACAAGGCCCTCGCCGCGTTGAATCGCGCCATCGATCTCGGAATCACTTACATCGACACCGCGCATGCTTATGGTAACGGCAAAAGCGAGGAGCGCATCGGTCGTGTCATGGCTACAAGACGCAAAGAGGTCACTTTGGCAACGAAGATTCCCGGCCGGAAAGCCGACGAAGCCAGGCGCCAAATTGAACTGAGCCTCAAGCGCCTGCAAACGGGCCATCTCGACGTGCTGCATATTCATAACCTTAGAAACGCGCAGGATCTCGCAGCCATTGAGGCGCCGGACGGCGTGCTAAAGGCGTTGCATGAAGCGCGCGACCAGAAAATCGCCCGCGCCATCGGCATCACGTGCCATGCTGATCCGGCCGCGCTGCAAGCAGCTCTGGAGCGGAATGATTTCGATTGCACCCAGATGGCCCTCAACGCGGGCATGGCTACCATGGTGGACGCTCCCGGCGGAATGAAAGCAACCCTCGCCAGCACTCACAGCTTCGAGAAACTTGCGTTGCCGGTCGCCGTTCGCAAGCACCTCGGCATTATCGCCATGAAAGTGACCGGTCAGGAACAATTGTTGAGTTCCGCGCCGATCGAGAAACTGCTCGCCTACTCCCTGTCCTTGCCCATCTCGCTCGCCAGTGTGGGTATGCCGAAGATTGAGCACATTGAGCACAACGTCGAACTAGTTCGCGCCTTTGTTCCCATGTCTAGCCGCCAGCGACGCCAGCTCGAGGACTCGATTGAATCGGGAAAAAAAATGGCTATGGCCCGCTTCTTTGCGGATCACGAAGACGTGTAGCCCTGGGCTTTATTGGACATACACGTTTTCCCACGAGTTGCTGAGAATCCTGCCAAATCCAGCCGCGTCGTAGGTGGGGCGCGAGAGCGAATACACGTTGGTCGCGACGCTGTAGCCCGCATAATAATTCCCGAGGATAACGTTGTGCACCACCATGTTAGTTCCCTGCTTGAGCCCGATGCCATTCGCCACCAGGGTGTTACCCTCGGCATAATTGTACGTGCCTCCAAACACCAGCCCAATAGCTCCAGCGCCCGCTTGATTTGCCGTAATCTGGTTGTTCATCACCCGGCAGCCCGAAGCCAAGTAGATCCCGTTGGAACTATTATTCAATAAAAAGCAATCAGTAACCATGGAGTTGTCGGCATAAAGTCCGTTCCCACCGTTTGCTTCGCTTCGAGACCCGCGCACGATGCTGTTCCTGGCCACAATCCCGTCCCTGGAGTTCTCACGGCACAAACAGTCGCTCACCGTCCCGCCCTGGATATAGATTCCGTAATTCCCATTCTGCAGCGCCTGACATCCGCGAACAGTTGACTGTGCTTCAGTATATATGCCGATGTTGCCGTTGCCCGAGACGCTCAGATTCTCGAAAACCAGGTTGCGCGGGTAACCTGATCGCCAGGCATCGATCCCATAGAGCGCCCAGCCCGCGATAGACCCGTTCCGCACTGCCAAATTCGTATAGCTCCCGCTCACATACAAACCACTGCCGGTATTCCCCGGAGCGCCAACCAATGCAAACCCCGCAAGGTCCAGCGTGACCTGGTTGGTTGAAATGGTAATTCCCGCCGAACCCGACAGCGTAGCAGTCAGGTAATAAGATCCTGAATTGGTAATCTCAAAGGGCAGTGCCGATATCGGAACGCGCGGTTCGATCTGGTCGAGGGTTTTCATTGACGGCCCCGGCGGACCTGGAGGGGTCAGATTGCCCTGGGCAAAAAGGCACATTGGCAATGCCAACAGCGCTGTGGCCCAACAAATCTGAGCAAGATCAGCTCTCATAAGTAGTGAAAGTTGACGGTAGGAACGGAGTGAACTTCACATGGCACAGCGAAGCTTGCAAGAATCAAGTGATGCGCCAAATACCTATAAACTAGCGCAGAAATCTTGCTTGCGTCCCGGGCTTGACGCTTCCCCTAAACCACCCTATCAAGCTGGCATGGTTATATTGGCGTTTCGCCGGAGCCTCACTTGCGCTTCATTGCTAATCCTCGCGCTGGTGCCCGCTCATGCGGAAACCACAAACTTGCAGCGCGTCATTGTCAGTAAGGATCACCATCACTTCACGAAAGCGGGTTCGAATTCCGAATTTCATCCTTGGGGCTTCAACTACGATCACGATCGCACTGGCCGGCTCCTGGAGGATTACTGGATCCCTGAATGGGACACGGTCGCGAGTGATTTCAGCGAGATGAAAGCGCTCGGGGCGAACGTGGTGCGGATTCATTTACAGGTGTCGAAGTTCATGTCCGCGGAGCAGCAAACCAACGCGCAATCGCTGCAACAACTGGCTCGCCTGCTGAACCTCGCGGAAGCAACTGGGCTCTATCTCGACGTGACCGGTCTGGGTTGTTACAAGAAAGAAGACGTGCCTAAATGGTATAATGACCTGGACGAGAAACGCCGATGGTCCGTCCAGGCCTTCTTCTGGGAATCTGTCGCACGATCGTGCAGTAACAGCCCCGCCGTCTTCTGCTACGACCTCATGAACGAACCCGTCGTGACCGAGGACAAAACCGGCCGGGACTGGACCCCGGGCGCATTTGGCGATCGCTATTTCGTTCAGCGGCTCACTCTGGATTTCGCCGGGCGCACGTCGAAACAGATTGCCAAAGCCTGGGTGGAACAGATGGTGACCGCCATCCGTAAGCATGACCGCCGGTCTTTGGTGACGGTCGGCGCGATTCCCTGGGCTCTCACTTGGCCCGGCGCCCAACCGCTCTTCTACTCAAAGGAAGTCAGCGCCAACCTGGATTTCGTCAGCGTTCATTTTTATCCCAAGCACGGAGAGATCGATAAGGCTTTGAAAGCTCTGGCGGTGTATGACATCGGCAAACCGCTCGTGATCGAAGAGATGTTCCCATTGAGCTGTTCCATGACCGAGCTCGCCGAATTCATCGATCGTTCACGCAAAACCGCCACCGGTTGGATTGGCTTTTACTGGGGCGAAACTATCGAGGAATATCAAAAGCAAAAGAGCGGCGTCGCTGATGGATTGACGCTCGAATGGCTAGAATATTTCCGCAAGACGGCGCCACAACGTCCGAATTAGTGTTTATCGGTGTCCATTGGTGGTACAAACTGCACGCATCCGCATGAATGCGAGCAGCTTCAAGAGATTCCTACCTTTGGCATTATATCTTCTGGCTGCAGCCATCGTCCTCGGAGCTGAGCCGCAGTGGAAACATCTCTCCTCCGCCACCGGTGACTTGCCCGTCCCCGGCCCTTCCACCGAGCAGACCGGCGCGCTCATCGCCGATCTCGACAAGGACGGCACCAACGATTTTGTCATCAGCTTTCGCAAAGTCTCCCCTGCTCTCGTCTGGTATCGCCGCATTCCAACCGGCTGGGTCCGCTATGTCGTTGAAACCAATTTTTTCACAGTTGAGGCCGGTGGCGCGGTTTACGACATCGACGGCGACGGAAACCCGGATCTCGTTTTCGGCGGCGATTGGCAAAGCCACGAAGTCTGGTGGTGGCGAAATCCTTGTCCCAACTTCGATCCTGCCGTGCCGTGGGAGCGCCATGTCATCAAACAAGGCGGAGCCACTCAGCATCACGACCAGGTATTCGGCGATTTCCTCGGCACGGGAAAACCCCAGTTGGCATTCTGGAATCAGGGCGCGAAGAAGATCTTTCTTGCGGAAATCCCTGCCGATCCGCGACACGCCCTCGCGTGGCCACTGAATGAGATCTTTTCAGGCGAGGGTGGCGAAGCCGCTCGCGAAGGATTCAAATATCCCGAAGGCATGGCCGCCTGCGACATCGATGGCGATGGCAAAATCGATTTGCTCGCCGGCAACTTCTGGCTGAAGCATCGCGGCGGAAACAAGTTCGACGCTATCCGCATAGCGCCGATTGGCGGGCGCATCGCGGCGGCCCGGCTCAAACCCGGCAAATATCCCCAGGTCGTCATTGCTCCCGGCGATGGCATCGGGCCATTGCGTTGGTATGAATGCGTGGGGAATCCGGAAATCAGCACTAATTGGGTCGGTCACGATTTGCTCGACCGCAACATGATCCACGGCCACAGCCTCCAAATTGCCGATATCGATGGCGATGGACACCTCGACATCTTTGCCGCCGAAATGGCTCAGTGGACCGAGCGCGCTCCTAAACCAGATAATCCCGCAGCTACCGCCTGGATCTTCTACGGCGACGGCCAGGGCCAGTTCCGTCGCACGTTCTTCGCGCAAGGCATTGATTTCCACGAAGCACGCGTGGCCGATCTCAACGGAGACGGCAAGCTCGACATTCTCGACAAGCCCTACACCTGGAACGCACCGCGCATCGATGTCTGGCTGCAGCAGTGAGTCGGTGCTCACCGCTCCTCGACAATCTGCGGTCGCGTGCTCTCGATAATCGCGAGAAACTCCTTTTGTTCGGTGTTGGGCACCTTCAACAAATCCAGCGATGCCTTGATATCACCCACCACGGCATCGAATTCCGGGTTCGAGATCTGCATACCGGCGTGTGCGGATTGGATCTCCCGTCCGGTGTAGTGGACCGGTCCGCCGGTGGCCAGCGCGAAGAACTCAATCAAGTGTAGTTTGAGGGAAGCCACATTTTGCTCGTTGGGATTCCAGGTCACCGACGGCCCATGATGGAACAAGCCGGTCCGCTTCACGCCCTGGCGGTCCCAATTCACACGCGGATCCTCCATCAAACGTGGCAGTGCGTCGCTCACAATGTTCGAGATGCCAACCTCGCCGCCGAGTCGATCATAAAGAGATTTCTTTTGCGTCGCTTCGGCAGCTCCGGGCGCTGCGCCTTCCTTGCGGCCGGTGGCGCTTGGCGCGCTTTTAACCCCTTTCTGCCCCGATCCCTCGCCTGAACCGGAAAGTTCCTCCGATTTCGCCATCGTCTGGCTCGCGCGCTGGTCCGCTTCCTTGCTACCGGACGTAAAAAAGGAGCTATTCTGTTTTTGCGCGGTTTTGCCACCGCATCCCAGCGATCCGCTGAACCCGGCGAGCATCAATAATATGACGCCCGATGATATCGCCGCGTTGATCCGCCAATCCCCAACACTGGCGCTTTGTGACATTCTACCGTTTCGTATTTGCATCTTCTTTCCCTCCTCTTGCTGCGTGCTCTGATAAGCACTTTGATTTGAGTTTTTCGCTCATTGAGATTCGCCCGACGAACTGGGACTGCTGATGTCCGCCGGTTCAAATTTGAGTCCGTCAACCTCCTGTTGCCCGCTTTCCAGCCGCGGCAGATATGCCCGCACGAACGCATTCCGCAGCACATTGCCAATTGTCGCCAAAGTATCCGTGCTCGTGGTGCCCGACACGCTACCGCTGAACGGCACCAACGTCCCAAATTGGTCGTGCGGCTGGTTCTTTAACACGCTGGTCACCGCGCCTACGAGCGCCTGCCAGAAAAACTGGAGCACACTGTCCTCTTTGATGTCCTGCCCGACGCTGAATACTTTCAAGTTGCGAAACAGGGGCTTCACATAGCCGTTGAGCTGTCCTTCCTTGCTGTCGGTTTCCACCACCAGGTCGAGCCATCCCCGTTTGAAATCGAACTTGCCGTACGCGAGCGCCAGGTCGTTCAGCTTGGTCACATCGAGCCCGAGCAATCGCAGCGCCATGTGAAACGTAGGATGATACGAAAACGGGTCCAGCGTCATCTTGTACTCCAGTTTCGCCTGGTCCATCACCAACCCGCCTGCTTGCACGGTTGATACCAGCGGCTTGGTTTCGTCGCGAATATTGCCAAGGTTGTCAATCGAGGCCTGTAGTTGCGAAATATAAACGTCCACCGGCTTCTCCGATTGAAACGTCCTGAAGTGCACGCTGCCGTTGCGCACAATGGCGCTGTTGATCTTGAATGGGAACAAATCACGAATCATCTGCAGCCAGGGCCCGCCGGCGCCTGTTTGTGATTCGCCGGCGCTGGGAGCGTCGACAAAATTGAGCTCCGGCTGGTCAATTAGGATCCGCCCGACAATCTTCCCGTGAACGAGATTGTGCCATTGCACAGCAAAATCGACTTGCTTCGCCGTGAACAATGGCACCGGTACGTTCCCGGTCGTTTTGCTGATATGCACATCCTGGATGGAATACGCACCGCGCCACAAATGAATCTTCACCGGGCCAATTTTGCCCGAGTAGAGTTGGTTCCGGTCTAAAGTGCGGTTGACATAATCTCGCACGGCCCATGGCATCATGGCTCGGCCGACTCCCAGGATGATCGCGATCACCAGCAGCGCAAACAGCCACCCGCGCCAATGCCGCCGCTTTCGTGGTTTCGTGGCAGTCTTCGCCTGTCCCGATGCAGCGTCCTCCGCATGCGTCGGGCCGCGCGCTCGCTGTGCCTGTCGGCTCCTTGGCGCGAGCCACCAGGGAAGGAACCTGTGACTGCCCCAACTCACGCCGCAACCTACCCCCCTGCCCCACCCGGTCAACGGGGTGAAACCTGCCCAATTGCACCTGCTTCTGTTGCCCCCCACCAACGACTACAAATTCCTTTCCTCAACCTATCCCTCCTGAAATGCTGCCGTGAGGATGACCTTCCTGCCAATCCTCGAGCGCGAATTGCGGGTGCGGGCGCGAAGCCGGGCGAATTATTGGAGCCGCACAGCAGTGGGTCTGGCAGGCGCGGTGGCAGCCGTGCCGCCATTGGTTCTTTCGGGCCCGTTTGGTTCTCAGGCAATGATCGGCCGCAGCGCCTTTACCGCGTTGGTAGCCGTCGCGTTTCTGCTTTGTTGTGCCGCATGCCTTATCACTGCCGACAGCATCAGTGGCGAGCGGCGCCAGGGCACGCTTGGTTTGCTGTTGGTTACGCGGGTGAGAGGTTTTGACATCCTGGCGGGAAAATTTGCCTCGAACGGCGTTGCCTGTTTTCTCGCGTTGGTCACTTTCCTGCCAGTGCTGGTGCTGCCGGTCCTGGCCGGAGGGGTGACCAGTGCCGAGATAGCTCGTAAAGCACTCGTTCTGCTGGAAGTCCTGTTTCTTGCTCTCAGCGCGGGGCTTTGGGCTTCGTCGCGCGGATTCGACCGTCGGGAAACCGTTCGCGACGCTCTGTTGCTGCTCGCCGGTCTGGTGCTGATCCCTGGGCTGCTTAGTCTCCCCATGCCTAAACCTAGGTTCGGCCTCGAGCTGCTCACTCCGCTAGGCACCATGGCTCGCGCTGGAGACCTGGCATACAAGACGTCAGCGCTGCCATATTGGATCTCAATTGCGCTGGTGCAATTGCTTGCCTGGGGTTTGTTGGTTTGGGCCATGTTAAACCTCAGGCGCAATCCAGGAGATTTTGATAATGACTTCCGCCCACCAGACGCAGGGGCTGAGGCCGAATCACGCGCGAATTTCACTAGTTCAGACGAATCCATCACGACCGACGGCGCGGGTTTAAGAGTCAAACGGTGCCATTATTGCGGAACCAAAAATGAAGAACAGGCCGCCCATTGTTCCGGATGCGGCACCCGACTATGGTTCGAACCGACACTTGCGGCCCGGCCGATCAAGCTTTCCGAACAACCCACTCCTATACACTGGCTGCTGCGCCGCCGACGGGGTTCGCAACCTTTGCTTTGGCTGGGCGCGGTGGTTGGCTTCCTCTACTACGCCGCATTCGGAATGGGCGGCCGCCTCCTTGGCATCGGCATGATTCTTGGCATTTCCTGGACAGTTTGGCTGGTAACCAGCATTTTAAGCGGCGCTCTGTTTGCTTCTGTAGCGAGCCGGTTCTTCCTGGAAGCGCGCGGCTCGGGCGCACTCGAATTGCTGCTTACCACACCGGTCGGAGCGCAGACTCTCGTTACCGCTCAATGGGATGAGCTGAGACGGCTGATCCGCGGACCGGTCCTGGTGATGCTCATCCCTACGATTCTATATGGCTTGCTTGGCGTGGCGTTCCGCAATTTGACATTTCGATCAGGCAATCTTTGGGATCTTTTCTACATGGCTTCCCTGCTCGTGGGTGCCGCCAATGTGGTCGTGGGTACGGTAGCTGTCTGCTGGGTTGGATTATGGTTCGGCTGGCGCATGCCGACTCTCGGGCGCGCGCTGGTCTGGTCGGTCGCACTCGCCAAGGGTTTGCCCTACCTGCTGTTTCTGGGTTGCTGGCTTATCTCGAATTTTCTTCCTCGGGCCTCCGGCGTATTCTGGTCAATGGGCTCCCTGCTGCTGGGCTCGTTTCTGCCTCAATTGATCACAGCGCTGTTTTATCTTCTGCTCATTCAAATCGCCAGAAGCCAATTGCTGCTCGAAGTCTCAGGCCAGGAGCCGCAACCTTTAAATCGTATGCTGATTCACTCGGTGTGGGCCCTACGCAGTCGAATCAACCAGGTTCGGCAGTGGCCACATCCAAGCACTTGAAAACCGCGGATGGACTCAGCTGAATACAGATTTGCGGCAATGCAAGTAACAACCCGGCTCGGTCGAGTGCAGACTCGAATCTCGTAGACGACCCGTTAAAATCGCAATCGGTGCTTAGATCCCTGTGATCTGTGGTTAAACCGAATCGCCCTGGACCAAGCAGGGGTAGTGCACAACCACCGCTCTAGGATTCACTCGGGGTAACGGCGCCAATTTTCTGCAGCACTTGCAGAATCGCCGAGCGTACCCACTGCGGACGAACTCCCAGCAAGTCCTGCAATCGCGCTGCGGCTCGAAGGGCGTCCTCAGTCTGCGCCCATTCTGGGTAGATCTGCTCGAGCGCCTGTTCGGCCGCCGCTCGAACCGTCTTTTCCTCGTCGCCCAGCGTCACTACCAGCTCCTCGATGGCCGGTCCGAAACGGATTTGGCCCAGCGCGGCTGCCGCGCCTTGTCGCACGTCACTGTCGGTGTCAGCGAGCCTCAATATCAATGCGGGGGCGCATTCCGGATCGGGGTTCTTTGTCAGGAACTGAACCGCAACCAGCCGGATTTCGAAACTGCTGTCCGATAACAACGGCACAAAATACGCCGCCACCGAGCCGGGTCTGCGAGAAATCACCTGCGCGGCCGCCAGCCGCACATGTGCATCCTGGTCGCGAAAGCGCTTTAGCAATTCCGACGTCACTTTTTCGTCCAGCTCCCGTTCCAAAGCGTGGATGGCGGAAACCCGGACACTCGATTCGTTGTCTTTCAACGCCTGCAGCAGCGGCCCGACTCGGCGAGGATCGCTCAAGTCCTTCAACGCCTCGACCGCTGCGCGCCGTTGAAAACCGGTGTCATCCCGGATCTCGCTGACCAAAGGATCGAGCGCCGCGTCTCCGGCAAAAACCGCCACGCGCGTGTTGCCCAGCGCAATTTCAAACCGCGCAGTTTCCCCCTCGGTCCTCGGACGCCAGCCTAACTGCCGTAACGCACTCGCAGCCGCCGCCCGGACTTCCCCGTTCCAATCATTCAAGCTGGCCACCAAAGCATCCACTACGGTTGAATCGCCTCGTCGCCCCAAAACTCGGGCCGCGGCAGCGCGCACCTCGGCTTCCTTATCCGCCAGCGCTGACAGTAACGATTGCGAACAATTCTCACCCTGGTGCTTTTCCAGCGCGTTGACCGCTGCGCACCGCACTTGGGCGTCCTTGTCTTTCAGGCTGGCTACCACCAGCTCCGTGTCGTGCGATTTGTGGGATTCCGCCAGCGCCTCGACGGCTCGTCGACGCACGTTTGGATTCGAAGACTTTATCCGAAGACTGTTTAGCCAAACCATAACACCCTATCGGCTGGGATCTGAACCCTATCAGGACACAATGTCTCTGAATCGTACATTGCCCGCGCCGGTCAGAACATTCGCCGACCCGGCGCTTTGCCTGAAGCCGATCCCATGCCAAAGCAGCTTGGGAGCGCCGGCATCTTGCCGGCACCAGCTAACCATGAACCCAACCCGCTCGAATGGCTTCTCCCTCTCCCCATCAGATGGAGAGAGGGTTGGGGTGAGAATTCCCCGAGGCGAACTTCGCCCATTGAACCCTTGAACCTACTGAGAGTCGCGGCGGTGACTCCCCTCGCCTCCTCGGGAGGAGAGGGGTTGGGGGAGAGGAGGCCATCGCTTCAAGTTCATGGTGAAGGGCATTTCTTCCTCGCTCACTTTGGTTCAGAGGGAGAAATCATCCACATGAACGCGTGAGCTCAGCCAGCCTCCTATTTCACGCCCGCTTTCGGATTTCCCAGGAAAAACGACGCTCCAACGGCCGCATGATCCGACGGCCAAAGCGGCGGTGTGGCCGCTCTGATCTGTGGGTCGAGGATCCACGCCACTGCCGGCGTAAACACGTTTCCCCGATACAATACATAATCCAAGCGCCAGATAAAGGCGTTGGCTGGATTCGCCAGCGACGCATCATGCCCCCACGTCAATCCACCGGCCGGATTGCCTGGATTCATTTGTAGCCAGGCATCGCTAAATCCAGCCGCAGTGAATTCACTATAGGTAGTCGTGCCCGTGCGATGCAATGGGTCCGCATTGAAATCGCCAACGATCACCACCGGCGTCTTCATGTTGGCCGGTCCGGCCAGCAATTCGAGTCCTTGCGCCTCCTGCACCGCCGGCGCCATCTCATCCTCCAGGTGCGCGCAAATGAACGCAAACCTCTCACCACGCGTCAACACGTCCACCGCGCACCAACCGCGACGGATATCCAACCCAAGCGACTCAAGTGTCATGTAGGTGGCAAACTGGCCTTTCCTCGGATTGCTTACCTGCAAGTAACCCGGCGGCAGATCCGTGCGATACAGGATCGCTTCATGATCGATCACTCGCCCGTACTGGATACCGCCCGTCGCGCTGAACATCGGCATAGCCAGGTCTTGCTCGCTGGCTACTACTGCCACGGCATAATGGGCGCCTTTAGCCGCCAATGCATTCGTCAGCAGTTGCAAGTAGTCGTAATCGACCATGAAATTGCCGGGCATTCCGGTTTCCAGAGTCCAAAGTTCTTCCAAACCGAGCACGTCCGGCTGGACCTGGATGATTTCATCGGCCAGAGCTGCCATGCGCTTAGGCGGGTCGGAGGCGAGGATATCGCCGTAGACCTCGGTGACAGTCGAGAGCAGCCCCACCACATCGGTGGGATCAACCGTCATCACCCGCTCGTATTCCGCCCCGATGTATGCGTTTGCTTGATAGCAGGTGAAGTTCCTCTTCCCGCCCACACCGCTGGGCTGCGCCGGCAGCCACAACGCGCAACCAATCAATGCCACAACGGCACAGGCCAGCCATTTGTGATTCCACCGACCCGCTCGTGATTGTCTCTTCGAGGAGTTGGTCCCCGATTCATTTTCTGTTTTCATGAGTCTCTTCTTCGTTTCGGACGGAGTTTAATTTTCGTCCCGACCGTTCCCGTCCCTCCGGCCGGAGCGAGGTAAGTTCCCTGGCAGACTCATGACCCACCGCTGCCAGGCAACAATGACGCGACTTCATAACGCGCTTCCTTTTCCTGGCCTGGTTTATCACAAACCACGCATCAGTGTGAATTGATAAAACTGATTGCTCTATCTACGATAGTGATGATACCTCCTAGAAGCCGACCTAATTGTAGGATACGACTTAAGGGCGTGCTGCCCAAACCGGCGTGTGCTCTCATTAACACTTCGCTTCAGCGAGGGGGGATCACGCTCGGGGAGCAATCGTCCTAGCGGTTTAACTGTGGCAAAAACCGTCGAAACGGTTGCCTCTCCACCTCCACCGCTAATATTGCTTGAGGCAACGTAAGGAGAAAAAGAGCTGCGGCCAGCCGGATGAAATCCGTATCCAAAGGTCCGAGCTCGAATATTCAAACGCACAGGTTGAACGTTCAAGCGCGTAGCTTGCCCCCTCTCCTCCTCGGGAGGAGAGGGCAAGGAAGAGGAGGCCGCATCTCATTATCCGCTCCCTGGTAGTCTCTCGATTGGCTCTCGGCTCTCGGCGATTGCCCCCACCACTCCATCACTCCCTCAATCCACCCATCCATCAATCCAAGAATCCATCCATCCACCCACTCCTACTTCACCGCACGCAACGGCATCAGCCCAAAATGCAAAATCAACCAAACCGGCACCGCAAACAACGCGACCGCTCCGAACCGTTGCCAGGTCCAATCCAGGTAATGCGCCTGCATCGGGTAAATCGTGATCATGAAATAATTGGCGAAACGCGAGTGGCCCAGGAACGAGCAATACTTGGGATAGCGCTTGCGGAGTCCGCTCACCAGCGCCATTGCGCCCAGGATCAACACGAGCGCCGTCACAAACAAGGTGACCGGCACATTGCGCAATTCCGCCGGCAACCGGCCCGGCCGTTGCGCCGGGTAATAGAGCAACAGCCATTGCGCCGCCGCCCACAAAAAACTGAACCCGGTCTGAATCGCCGTTCGAAAATTCGCTTTGGGCGACGTCAGTTCGCTCAGCAACAGCCCGAAGTACAACGGCCCCACGCCCCAAACCAGCCAAAGATGCTGGAACGGGGCACAAATCAATTCGACGAACGTGGCCCAATAATCGTACAACGCGCGCGATTGTACCGACCGCCCGCTCTAGAGCAATCGACAATGCGTCCCGACGCCGTTGGCGTCGTGCTGCTCCCACCTACCGCCTTCCGCCAAATCCTCCCATCAACCTTTTATTCGCGGCAATCGCTTTCGCTTTAATCGCACCCAAATTCAGCGCCTCCACCTTGCCGCAAGCAGGGCACGGAAATTCGTGCCGCTCCTCGCTGGTGAAAACGACATCATACACCTTGCCGCACTCATAGCAGCGAATCGTCATCGGCATCGGAAATCTCCATTTCATACGTCCAATTACGGCAACCCTTTGGCAACGCTTTGGTTCATGAATTCCTGCGCCTGGAACGCCGTCACAACAGTGTAAATGGTGTATCCAACGGATAAAACACCAAGGCACACCACATTCAGCAGTATGGCCGGGACGCCTCTGGTGGCAGCGAGAACAGTCTCTGACGCAAGGAACAGCGTGAGCATTGTGAACAGAACGGTGGGCCAAAGCACCCTCCACCGATATTGCCTCACGTTCCGACGATACCCCGCGTCCTCCTGCATCAACAGTTTGTGAGTCGATCGCCAAACATGAAAGCGCTCCGCCTGAGGAAACCGCTCCAGCCCCGGTGTAGACGTGTAAAGGCAGAATCTCATAATAGCTCCGACGTTAATCTGGCCCCTTGAACTTCGTCGTTCAACCTAAAATTAAAGAAGTTTTTGACGGATTATTTCGCCGCCCGCTTTCATCTATGCCAGCCAAAGGGCACCCACTGCTGCCTGCCAAACCGCGGTAAGCGAATACGAGCGTGATGACCGGTGCTACTTTTTGTCTCACTATTATATGAAGGGCAAGCACGTTGGTACATTTTGGACGTCAGCTTTTTCACTGGTGGAATTACTTGTTGTGCTGGTCGTGATAATGGTTGTGTCGGCCCTGGTGCTCTCCACGTTGTCGAGCGCTGCGGCAAAGGCGCGGCAAACACAGTGCATGAATAATCTGCACGAGCACGGGGTTGCACTCGCACAGTTTTTGTCGGATCACCACACATACCCTTTGGGGATGAACGATTCTCAAACCAACAACCTCACTATAAACGATACCGATAGCTACTGGTCTGAGCGGCTGATCTCGTGGCAAGACGTTTTGGGTGTTTATTCGGTGCGATTTAAGTGGAGTAAATTAACAGAGCCCAACCAACCGTTGGGACTCTGGCATTGTCCGAGTGCGACGCCGCCAAGCACCCCGACTTTTCCAAGGTTCGTTTGCTTCGTGGACTACGGCTATAACGCGTACGGGATGAGCGGGTACCGGGACGTTAATGGCTCCTTAGGGTTGAGCCGTCTTTTCGCCGATTTTGTAAACTACGGGGTCGGCGGTGATCCCCCCCCGTTTGACGGGAACCATCCCGTGAGCGAGAGCGAGGTGCTGGCTCCGAGCGCTATGCTGGCGATAGCTGATGGATTTGCGGGACAAGATGACGTGATTGCCGATGGCCAAAGTTGTTTCTGGCGGCATTCAGGAGCGGTGGGTTTCGCCAACAGCACCAGGAGATCATACGCGCGACACAGTGGAAAGGCGCAGGTGGTATTCTGTGACGGACATTCGGCAGCGCTTCCGCTGAAATCGTTATTCACGGAAACCAACGGCGCAGCCCTGGCGCTGTGGAACCGCGACCACCAGCCTCATTTTGATCGCTTGAGCCGATAACAACGCGCGGCGGAGCGCCCCTTGACACTCTTTGCTGCGACTTATTGGCCTACCTGCAAAAAAATGTCCCGGCAAGATCGGAAAGATGCCGGGACAGCGGTGGTTAACCCTCATTCCCTAACCACCTGTTGTGCCATTCTTCACCGTCCGAGGAAAAAAAGAAATGGAGTGAAGCCCTGTCGGGGAATCCATTTCATGGTATTTGGCTTTGCCGCCACTTGTCCTCTGAGCTGGTCCCCTTAAAAGTTGCGGTCGGTGGTTGCCCAAGTGCTCTCCCCTGAACCTTCGGCAGAACCTCGTTCTTCTGGAATCTGTTTTCCAGCATCAAGCATCCGGCATCCAGAATCATTCTTCGGGATGGTGGAGCCGAGGGGAGTCGAACCCCTGACCTTCTCATTGCGAACGAGACGCTCTACCAACTGAGCTACGACCCCATCCCGTTTGAGGCGCATTACTTGTGACATATAATCACAGTTTTCGCAACAATGATCGGAATCCGGAGTACTACGGTCTTGCATTGACGCTTGGGAAATGCAGTTCAGTTGCGCACTTCTCGATCCAGAGCTGGGACGGCTGGGACGCTCCGGGACGGACAGTGGGACGGCTGCAAAATCAAAATCCCTCGGTTTTACCGGCTTTGGGACGGTGGGACGGCCTGTACACCCTTTGAATACCCCCAAAGCTCCCCCTCCCTTCATTATCTTAATCCTAATCATAATCGTAATCTTAATCCTAATCGTAATCTTCCCCTCGCTGCTTCTGGGATTCCACTGATGAAAACCAAACCTTTGGATTCCGACGCTTGACATCACGCTCCCGTTGGACATCGTTCGTACGAGCGTCAATGACAATACAAGCACAATCCGCGTAACTAGGTCCTGACGTATGAACCCTGAAGAGTTGCCGCAAAGACTTGCCGAGGTGAAATCGGCGAGCAGGTTCTTCGAGGTCCTCCATGAGCTGCAGCATTGGAGCAAGGAAGAGCTTTTTGCGACGCTTTTCCCGATTGCCTCCGATTTTCGACGCTACCCTTATCCAGCCTACGCGACTGCCGCCAATCTGCTGGTCGCCCTCGAACCGCGTTGCCCGCTGAGTTGCCGGGAAATTCTGATTCGCCTCGGCGACGGCCATTTGGAAGCCAGCCTGCGGCAGCTTCCGTTCTACCTGGTGACGCAATTCGGCAGACATCAATTGGCTCAAGAGGCGGACGCGCTGTTGGCCGAACCAGGGCTGGATGAAAGAGTCCGAGAAGCCGTCCATACCTTGAGGTATTGGACCAAAATACCAGCAGGGCAGTTGATTGGCCATTTTGCCGAACTGGTGAAGAAGCCCGAACAATGAAACCGATTTCACGCCACGACATGTTAAACCGGACCGGCTTGCTGGCGGCTGCCGCAGCAACGACTTTACCACCAGCTCAAACCGCCGCCGGCCAAGAAGCCGGAACACACGAACCCAAACAAAAGCTCAAAGTAGTCGTCACCGGCGGACATCCCGGCGACCCGGAATATGGTTGCGGCGGCACCATTGCCCGTTACACCAACCTTGGTCACGAAGTTGTCCTGCTTTATCTCAATCGCGGCGAAGGCAACGACAAAAACAAAGTGCGTGTAGCCGAAGCGAACCAAGCGTGCGAAATCCTGAAAGCGCGGCCTTTGTTCGCCGGCCAGGTGGACGGCAAAGCGGTAGTGGACCAGGCACGATACGATGCGTTCCATCAATTGCTGAAATCGGAAAGTCCGGACGTGGTGTTCACGCATTGGCCAATCGATAACCATGCCGACCACCGCGCCATCTCGTTGCTGGTTTACGAGGCCTGGTTGCGGATGAGAAAGACGTTCGCCTTGTATTATTACGAGGTTTCGAATGGAGAGGATACGGTCCAGTTCACGCCGAGTCATTATGTGAATATCACCGAGACCGAATCTCGAAAGCGCGCGGCCTGTTACGCGAACGCCAGCCAGGCGCCGGATAAGTTTTATGCGTTGCAGGAATTGGTGATGCGGATGCGCGGGGTTGAGAGCGGCTGCAAACAGGCGGAGGGATTTATTCGGCATGTGCAAAGCCCTGACTTTGGGCTGCCGGCTGCGTAAGAAAGGGTTAAGGAGATGCCAAAGCTGCCAAGAATATTCGTGGCAGGAATATTTAAGACAGAAAATTGAGGACAGGAAAATGAGACTTTAGTCTCTAAAAGGAAGATTTTCCCACGCAACGACGCGAAGACGCAAAGATCAGAGAAGGCCGATAGCAATCAGTATGGCAAGTGGTCTACGGCGACGGCGCATTCGTCAGTCCGGCGTTGCGAAGCAGAGCCTGGAATTGCGGGAGATTGCGGAACTGGTCGAGCAAGGGATCATAGAGGAGTTCAGGTTCGATTCCTTCGGTCAGGCGAACCTGCTCGGCGAGGGCGAAAGCTTTGTCGTAGTCGTGCAGGTTAAGATAGATTTCAGCCATGGGACCCTCGGTCGATTTGCCTTGTTTCTGCGCGGCGTCGAGTTGGGCGATGATATTGCGCGCCTCGGCCTCCTTCCCCATGCGGGCGAGGCAGATGCCTTTCAGGTTAATGAACATGAGGGGTTGGTCGGGGACCAGGGCGCGGGCTGTATCGACTTCCTCGATGGCCGACTCGTAGTTGCCTTTCATGATTAAAGCCACAACGAGGGTGGAGCGGGCGGGGGCGAAGTCCGGGAAGGTTTCGATGACCTGATGGCTCTCGGTGATGGCGGCGTCGTATTGTCGCTGCAAGTAGTACCATTCGGGAATCGTGCTATGAATAATGGGTGAGCCGGGGTCAAGTTCGAGCGCTTTGTTCAGTTCCACCAGAGCCTCCTGCCGGCCGCCGCAAGCCTCGAGGACCAAACCGTACCAGTGATGGGCGGTGGCGTTGCTGGGCTCCGCCTGGACGGCGCGGCGGAGATGATCTTTCGCGCCGGCGCAGTCGCAGGCGCGGCGCTGGAGCATGCCCAGCACTGCGTGGGCCTCCGCGCAGTCCAGGTCCAGTTCCAGGGCGCGATTGGCGGAGGCGCGGGCCAACGGGCCGTATTGGCTGAGCCGGAGACCCTCGGAGTATTGCGGCAATAGGAGGTAAGACGAAGCCAGGGCAGCATGTGCCGCCGCGTAAGTGGGATCCTTTTCCAGCGCCTGTTGGTAGAGGTCGATCGATTTTCTCAGACCCGTGGCGGTGCGTTTGTTCCAAAACAGTTTGCCTTGCAGGTACAGTTTAAACGCTTCCGGTGCAACGGATTGTCGTTTAATCGGTGAGCTTTCGCCCAACTTCCCGGCGATCCGTCGAGCGATGTCTTCCTGCACCGCAAGGATGTCGTCCATTGAGCGGTCATAATTCTCCGACCAAAGATGATAGCCGTCCTCAGCATTGATAAGCTGTGCGGTGACCCGGAGTTGATCGCCGATCTTGCGGACGCTGCCTTCGATTAACGTCCCCGCATGCAGCGCGCGGCCGACCTCGCGCAAGTCCTCGCGCCGGCCTTTGAACATAAAAGCGGAATTGCGTGAAACCACCTTTAACCCGGGCACCTTTGAAAGCGCGCTGGTGATTTCCTCGGTCAATCCATCGCTCAAATAATCCGTGTCTCGTTCAGGACTGAAATTATCGAAAGGTAACACCGCCACCGATTTTTGAATCAACTTCTCGCTCGGATTGGTTGTTCGGTGCTGCTGCACCCAGAGGAAAAGCCCTGCTCCGGCCAGCGCCAATGCCAGGATGAAACCGAAAACCAGGAGGTCGCGGCGAATCGGCTGGCGCTTTATTTCCGCTGGCACTGGAGCTGGGCCAGGGGCCGGTTCTGCAGCTTTCGAGTTCTTGGGCGTTTCGCGCTCGGCTTGGCTCCTGAGTTCGGCCAGGTCCTGAGCTAGCGCTCGGGCGGAGGCGTACCGGCGGTCCGGCTCCTTTTCGAGGCATTTAAAAATGATCCGATCGAGAGCCGGGGAATACAGCGAATTTTCCAGCCCCAGTGATTCGGGTTGCAGGTTGACGACGTTATTGACCACTTCACCAACCGTTCGGCCGAGGAACGGCCGCTGGCCGACGACCAACTCGTAAAGCACAACGCCCAGGCTGAAAATGTCCGAGCGGCGATCCAGCTCACGTCCCAGGACCTGCTCCGGGCTCATGTAATGCGGCGTCCCGACCAGGAACCCAGTCCGGGTTTGCGCGGCGGAGGTTGAGGCTATGGCACCCAGTTCCTCCTGGCCAACCCGCTTGGCCAATCCGAAATCGAGCACCTTCACATGACCTCGCGCATCGAGCATGATGTTGGATGGTTTGATGTCCCGGTGCACCAGGTGAAGGTCGTGCGCCGCCTGCAGGGCCTCGGCTACTTCCTGCCCAATTTGAACCACCTCCCGAAGGCGCAGTCGCCGCTGCTGTTCCACCACGTCGAGGGTCTGTCCCTCCACATATTCCATGGCGAGAAACGGCCGTCCATCCTCCGTTTCGCCCACCTCATGGATGACGCAAACATTTGGATGGGACAATCCTGACGCCGCTTTGGCTTCCATGCGGAAGCGTTTACGCTCGTTTTCGTCCTTGGCCAACGCCGCCGCCATGACCTTGAGCGCGACGCGCCGTTCCAATTGGGTGTCTTCCGCCAGCAGGACTTCCCCCATGCCGCCGCTCCCCACCCGGCGAATGACGCGATACCTCGTAGTGATGCTGTCGGTCATCCCGGGAAGGATAACTGCGTAAGGGACGCTTTCAACTGCCAACTGCTGGAACCCTCGCGCAACCTGACCATCCACTCCGGATTCCGCCCGACTGCGTGTCGGGACAAAAAGGGAAACAAAAGAGGTTAGAATGTCCTCGACGCAAACATCCAATTATGTAAAGCTACTTGCGCTAGATGGCTCCTCAATAATCAACCTCCCCCTGATTTTCTACAGTGCAATTCGGGAAACTACTCGACCGCGGTAGGGTCGCCCAGGTCGGAATCGTCGTATTTTGGCTGATCTCTGTCAGCGCAGCCCGCAGCCAGTTCGTCGCTTTCAACGACCACGCTCCCGGTGTCATCGGCGTCACGACTTCATCAAACGCTACGACCTGGGACATCTTTGCCGGCCCGCCCGGCGCGACCGGCCGGCTGAGAGACATTAAGACCGGCGCCAACCTGGCCGTGACGCTCACCATCACCACCAATGGCTTTGTCCAGGCAGCCAACGCGGGCGCTAATCCCTTGCCCGGCACGCCCCTTTATAACGTCTTCAACACCTACGTCGATTTCCAGGGGGCCGGAAATGCCGACGCCGTGGCGCATGTTTATTCCAATGCCGTCGTGACCTACACCCTCACCGGCCTCAATACGAATCGCCTCTACAGCTTCATGGGCAGCGCCGTGCGCGGCGGCGTCGGCGGCACTTACCCACAGCGCTGGACCACTTTCGAGCTCGATGGCGCGCTCGCGTTCCGCAGCGCCCACACCGCCGGTTGCTACACCAACGGCCTGGCCACTAATCAGGTCGCCATCAACACCGGTGTCAACACCAACGGTGATATGGCGGATTGGGAAGCGATTGTGCCGGGCAGCAACGGCTCGATCTCTATCGTGAGCACGCAATACATGGGACCCATTCCTATCGGCGGCACCGCCAACGGCCCCTATTGCTATGCCCTCAATGGCATGCGCCTGGTGGAATTTAATCCGCCTCTCATTGCCACGGCGTCGGCGGTCGGAAACAACGGCGTCCAGGTGGTTTTTTCGATTCCGGTTTCACCGGCCACGGCTACTAACCTCGCCAATTACACTCTCACCAACGCAACAGGCAACGTGCCCATTCTGGGCGCTGCGTTTGTTAACGATTCCCAAACGATTCAGCTGACTACCGCCGCCATGACGCCCAATGCGGCGCACTGGCTTGGTGTTTACAACGTCGTTGATGCCGCCACCGGTCTTAGCGTCATTGCCACCAATTCACAGGTTGTTTTCACGAACATTCCCTTTACGGTCGGCTACGTTAAACGCGAGATTTACACCAATATCACCGGCGCCAATGTCGCCAGCCTCACTAACAGCGCCAAGTTCCCCAATAGCCCCGACCAGGTGGATTACCCCCCAAACACGGGCTGGCCCGTAGTCAACATCGGCGATTATTATGGCGGCCGGTTCTCCGGCTGGCTTGTCCCACCCATGACCGGACAGTACTATTTCGCAATCCGCAGCGATGACTCATCCCAGTTGACGCTCAGCCCCAATAACAGCCCCGCCTATCGCGTCGTGCTCGCTGCCGAGCCGAGCTGTTGCGAAGCTTTCGATGCTCACACAAACGGCCCGATGACCCTCATCGCCGGGCAGCGCTACTACATCGAAGCGCTGATGAAAGAACAGACCGGCGGCGATTATCTTTACGTCGCCTGGAAAACCCCTACCAACCTGTCCTGGACGGTCATCCCTGGCCAAAACGTCGGCAACTATCTGATGCCTGCCGGTGCGACGCTCACGATTTCACGCCAACCCACGAACACCACCGCAATGGTGGACTACACGGCCACTTTCTCCGTCAGCGCCACCGGCAATTCTTCAATCACCACCAACCTGACTTATCAATGGCAGTTAAACGGCCTCGACCTGCCCGGCGCGAGCGCATCCTCTTATACAACGCCGATGTTGCACGCCGCCGATAACGGTTCCGTCTTCCGCGTGCTGGTCTCGGTTCCCGGCAAAGCCCAGTTCAGCAGCAACGCCGTGCTGACCGTTATCCCTGATACGATACCGCCTACCGCCTTGCGCGCTCTCGGTCTGGGGCCGACGAACGTCCAAATTGTCTTTTCCAAACCTGTTGAAGCCGCCAGCGCCACCAATCGCCTTAATTACTTTTGCTCCGGCGGCATCACCATTTCAGCAGCCGCGCTGGATTCCACGTTTACGAACGTGTTTCTGACTACCACCCCCCTCACCTACGGCAGCAATTATTCAGTCACGATCAACAACGTGCGGGATCAAGCCACACCTCCCAACACCATCGCCGCAAATACGATTGTCACTTTCACCGCGCTCCCCTATGCGCCGCAGGATATCGGCGGTTCCGCCATTCCTTCTACAATCACGCTGGTCTCGAATGGCGTAAATGTCGTCGCCGCCGGCACCGACATTGCGGGCTTCAGCGACCAGTTCAATTTCGATTACCAAATCCGGACCGGCGACTTCGACATTGCTGCGCGCATTTCGGGACTCAGCCTTTCCGACCTCTGGGCCAAAGCCGGCTTAATGGCCCGCGAGACTCTGGATCCCGGCGCGCGCTTCGCTGCTTCCCTCGCCACGCCCGGTCTCAATGGGTGTTACTTCGCTTCCCGCGATCCTGCCTACAGCACGGTTGTAACGCTTGGATCTTTCCCTGCCAATTACCCATATACCTGGCTGCGCTTGAGACGTGTCGGCAATGTTTTCACGGGTTACGCCGGGTACGATGGCCAGAATTGGAGCTTGCTCGGCTCCGATACCGTCGCCTTGCCCGCCCAAATCTATTTCGGCCTGGCGATCAGCAGCCATAAAGCCGCCGTCACAACCACCGCTCAATTCCAAGACATCGCCGATGTCACGACCAACAATACCGTCACCATCGTCGTCAACCCAAGCGAACCGCTCGGTCCCTCCAGCCGAAAATCTCCAATCGCGATTTCCGAGATCATGTATAAACCCGCGCCACGCGCGGACGGGCGCAACCTCGAATACCTTGAACTCTACAATTCAAATCCCTGGTTTCACGACCTCAGCGGTTATCAACTCACAGCCGACAACCTCAGTTACACTTTCCCATCCGGCACAGTCATGCCCGGCGGTTCCTTTCTCGTCATCGCCGCCGCGCCCGCTGACATTCAAACCATTTATGGCATTACTAATGTCATGGGGCCGTACACCGGCAGCCTCAAAAAATCCGGCACCATTGAGTTGCTCGATGAACTCGGCGCGGTCCTCCTCACTATCCCTTATGACAACGTTCGGCCCTGGCCTGTAGCACCCGATGGCACGGGACATTCCCTCGTGCTCGCGCGGCCATCCTATGGCGAAGGCGATCCGCGCGCCTGGGACATCAGCGACAGCATTGGGGGATCGCCCGGAGCAATGGATGGTTACCGGCCCGACCCGTTGCGCAACGTTGTCATTAACGAGTTCCTCGCCCACACCGACCCGCCCTATACCGACTACATCGAGCTCTACAATCACGCGAACCAGCCCGTCGACATCTCCGGCTGCATTCTCACCGACAACGCCGACACGAACAAATTCATCATTCCGTCCGGCACCATTCTTCCCGCCCGTGGTTTTATCTCGTTCGATCAACCTACGCTCGGCTTCCACTTGAGCGCCGCCGGCGGCGAGATCTTTTTCAAGAACTCATCCCAAACCCGGGTGCTCGACTCCCTCAATTATGAAGATCAGGAGCACAATACCTCGATGGGCCGCTGGCCTGACGGCGCCAATGACTTTTATCGGCTAACGGTTCCCACGCCCGGCGCCGCAAATACGAACATCCTGATCGACGACGTCGTGATCAATGAGCTGATGTACGATCCCATCAGCGGCAACGATGACGACCAGTACGTCGAGCTCTACAACCAGGGCTCTGTGGCTCATGACCTGAGCGGTTGGACCTTGAACGGCGGCGTTTCCTTTACTTTCCCCACCAATACTTCGATCTCCGCCAACGGTTACCTCGTCATCGGCAGGAACATTGCTCGTTTGATGACCAATTACCCCAACCTGAACGTCAACAACACGCTCGGCAATTATAGCGGCAAGCTCAGCCATAACGGCGAACGCCTCATGCTCACCAAACCCGACATGATTGCGCCCACCAACAGCGGCCCGATGTTGATCCATATCGTGGTCGATGAAGTCACCTGGTCAACGGGCGGGCGCTGGGGACAATGGGCGGCTGGCGGCGGCAGCAGCCTGGAACTCATCAACCCGCGTTCGAACCATCGCCTCGCTCCCAACTGGGCCGACAGCGACGAAACTCACAAATCCTCATGGGTCAACATCGAGAACACCGGCGTGCTTGATAACGGCAAGAACTACGATCCATCGATCGATTACGCCCAGATTGGTATCCTGGATGTCGGCGAATGCCTCGTCGACAACATCGAGGTGCATCCCGGCACGCAAACGACCAACTATGTCCGTAATCCCGATTTTGAATCCGGCCTCACCAATTGGACGTTGCAAGGCGATCACATCCGCTCGAGCCTCGAAAACGAGGGCTATAACAGCGCTCATTCGCTTCACCTGCGCACGGGCGATCACATTTGGACCGGTGACAATTCCTGCGAAGCCGCGCTCGTAACCAACACGCTCGCGGCCGGCCAAACTGCCACGCTTCGGTTTAAAGCCCGCTGGCTCCATGGCTGGCCTGAAGTGCTCCTCCGTCTCAACGGCAACTGGCTCGAAGCCACCGGTCCGCTCGCTGTCCCCGCCAACCTCGGCACGCCCGGCGCTCGCAACAGCCGCTATGTGGCAAATCCAGGACCCGCCCTTTACCAGGTTTCCCATTCGCCTCCGGTCCCGGCCAGCAACCAGAACGTGGTAGTCACCGCGCGTGTCCACGATGCCGGCGGCCTTCAAAGCCTCACGCTTTACTATCGTGTCGATCCATCGAAAACCTACAGCGGTGTGGTGATGAAGGATGATGGGACCGGAGGTGACGCCATTGCCGGCGATGGCATTTTCAGTGGCACGATCCCCGCCCCCAACACGAACGCGATCGTTGCGTTCTATCTGTCCGCGGTCGATACGGCTGCCGCGGCAACGCGCTTTCCCGCGATCCCGAATAACAACTCGTTAACTCCGCCTGAGTGCGTGGTCATGTTCAGCGACAGCAATCCCGGCGGTAGCTTCACCGTCTACCACCTGTGGATTACCCAGACCAACGCCGATCTCTGGAGCGCGCAATCCGACCTCAGCAACGAATCCTGGGATTGCACCATCGTTAATAACAGCCGCATCATCTACAACGCCCAAGCCCGCTTTGCCGGCAGCCCTTACCACCAGGGTTTCAACACGCCCTATGGTAACTTGTGCCATTACAAATGGATTTTCCCGGATGATGATGCCTTCCTCGGCGCCACCTCCTTTAATAAAATCCACGATCCGGGCAACGGCGCCGGCGACGACGCGAGCCTCCAGCGCGAAGAGTGCGCCAATACCTTCCTGCGGGCACTCGGTGTCCCCTGGCTCAATCGCCACTTGGTCGCCGTATACGTGAATGGCAATCGCCGCGGAGTATTGATGGAAGATGCGCAAACACCCGATGGTGACGTGGTTAAAGAGCATTTCCCCAATGACAAGGATGGTTTTCTGTACAAGATGCAACCGTGGTTCGAATTCGGCCCGGCCCCCAACGGCAGCTCCACGCCTTTCGCGAATCAATCCTGGTGCAACCTCATGCCCTACACGACTACCGGCGGAATCAAAAAGGTCGCCCGCTACCGCTATAATTTCGAAATCCGCCGGACCCCAACCTCGGCAAACGATTTCACCAACGTCTTCTCGCTCATCGACGCGGCGAATTCCTACGGGTCCGCGAATTATGTCGCCAATATGCAAAACATGGCGAACATGGAAAACTGGATGCGTGTTTTCGCTGCCAACCACGCGGCTGGCAACTGGGATTCGTTCGGCGCCCAAAACTCACAGAACCTCTACGGCTATATCGGCACGCAGGGCACGAAATACTCCCTGATGATGTTCGACTTCAATATCGTGCTCGGGAACGCCGGCTCCTGGGGCCCTGGCCAGAATCTTTTCACGGTCAACGGCCAGGATCCCAACATGGCCAATATTTATAACACCCCGGCGTTCCGGCGCATGTACTGGCGCGCGCTACAGGAATTGGTCAACGGCCCCCTCAATCCCCTCATCAGCGGACCATTGCTGGACGCCAAATACCAAACTATCACCGCCAGCGGCCTGACCGCCGAAGATCCAAACACCAACATCAAGCCGTGGCTCTCGTCCGCTCAGAGCAGCATCGCCAGCCAATTGTCGGCCGCCAACACCGGCACCTTCAGCGTCAGTTCAGCCGGCGTCGTCAATAACACGGTGGTCATCACCGGCACCGCACCTGTCGTTGTCCAAACCATCACTTTCAACGGCGTGCCCTGGCCGCTGACCTGGCTGAGCGTGACTTCGTGGCGCGCCGTCGTCCCGCTGCAGCCTGGCGGCAACTCTTTCACGATCATCGGCCTCGACCGCCATGGCCAGCCGGTCCCCGGCGCGAGTACGACCGTAGGCACTAGTTTCACCGGAACCCTGCCGTCGCCGGTTGGCCAGGTTGTGATTAACGAAATCATGTATCAGCCGGCTCTGCCGGATGCCCAGTTCGTCGAGCTTTACAATAATTCCTCCACCAATACGTTCGATCTTTCAGGCTGGGAATTCCGAGGGCTTGGTTACACTTTCCCCGCCGGGTCTTCGATTGGCCCGAACAGTTATCTCGTTCTAGCGGCCAACAATGCCGCGTTCGCCGCCGCATATGGCGCAACTAAGCTCGTTTACGACATTTCCCCGGGAACGCTCCAGACGGATGGCGAGACGCTTTCGCTGGTCCAGCCTGGCACGAACGCCGCCACTGACGTTTACATCGACCGTGTCCGCTACAGCAGCGCCCTGCCCTGGTCTACTACCACCAACCTTGGCAGCTCGCTGCAATTGATCGATCCAACGCAGGATAACTGGCGCGCCGGCAATTGGGCCATCTCCGCTGCCCCGGGGTCGAGCCCGGGCGCAATCAACACCGTCTTCACCAGTCTGCCTGCTTTCCAACCGCTCTGGATCAACGAACTGCAGGCGGACAATCTTACCGGCATCACCAATAGCGTTGGCCAGCGCGTTCCCTGGATCGAGGTGTTTAACCCCACAACGAATCAGGTGTCGCTAAACGGGGTTTACCTCGCCAACAGTTACACCAATCTTTTGTCCTGGGCGTTTCCCACCAACGCGGTGATCAATCCAGGTGAATTCAAGGTGATCTTCGCGGATGGCCTGACCAACCTCACAACGTTAACCGAGTTGCACGCAGGCTTCACCCTAACCAGCGCTAACGGTTCCGTCGCTCTGAGCCGGGTCTACAACGGCCAACCGCAGGTGCTCGATTACATCGATTACGTCAATCTCGGCCAAAACCATTCTTACGGCTCGGTTCCCGACGGTCAGAGCTTTGCACGACAGGAATTCTTCTATGTCACTCCCGGCGCCTCCAACAATGCCGCGAGCGCGCCGCTCAGCGTCGCGATCAATGAATGGATGGCCGGCAACACAACCACAATCGTCGACCCGGTTAACGGCAAATACGACGACTGGTTCGAACTGTATAATTACGGCACCAACACCGTGCACCTCGATGGCTATTACCTCACCGACTCGCTGACCAATCAATTCAAGTTTGCGATCCCCACCGGCTACTCCATTCCTCCCCAGGGGTTCCTGCTGGTCTGGGCCGACGGCAAAAACACCAACGGCACGCCCGAACTCCATGTCAATTTTAAACTGAGCAAGAACGGCGAAAGCATCGGGCTTTATGGCGCCGACGGCCGCGCAATCGATTACGTCAGTTACGGATTGCAGATCGATAACGTCAGCGAAGGCCGCTATCCGGATGGAGGCGCTTCCGTCAATTTCATGGTCAACCCGACCCCAGGAACCAATAACATTTTCAATACGGCACCAATTCTAGCGCCGATTGCAAATCAACAGCTCATTCTGGGTCAAACTCTCAGTCTATACGCCAGCGCGACCGACACGGATCAACCGCCACAGACCCTGACCTACACGCTGGCCCCCGGCGCGCCGCCCGGCGCTGCCGTTAATCCATTTAACGGTCTCCTCACCTGGACACCCACAACCGCTCCCAGCACAAACTCATTCACCGTGGTGGCCACTGATAACGGCGTCCCGAGCTTAAGCGCCACCCAGTCTTTCATAACAATTGTCTTTCCGCCTCCACAAATGCAAAGCCTGACGCAGTTCGGTACAAATCTGACGTTCACCTGGTTTGGTGTGCCAGGCCAAACTTACCAACTCGAGTACAAAGACAACCTCGACGACCCCGCCTGGGCACCTGACGGCGGCCCCATTGCTGGAACCGGGAGCTTGATTGTGATCACCAACAGCCCTAGTGAATCCACTCAGCGCTTTTTCCGTCTCCGCATTCCGTAACTGCGGGCCCTAGCCCTCTATAGCCGCGAAACCTGGTTTGCTGACCGTATCCCTCCGACCCTGGGAATTTCCTAGGCGCCATTCCACGTGCCCTCTTGCTAGAGTCCGCGCGCACTAGCACGCGGATTATGGCATTACCACTGAAGCCCGCGCGATGTACGGCGGGACCTCTCCTGTTTTGTCTCGCCGCTTTCGCAACTTCCCTTTCCGCTCCTGCAGCACAAATCTCTTCCTTCCAGGTAAGCGATAGCGGTTGGCACCTGGGCACCCTGGCAGTGGCGAACCTGCTCGGCACACGCGACAAAGCCATCGTCATCCCTTATCGCGATTCCACCGGCACCTGGTATCTGGATGCGTTTACCTACACTGGGCAACGCCTGCCCGGATTCCCATACGTCGGCGGCGGCGATGCTATCAATACTTCGCCGACAATTTATGATCTGGACCACGATGGGCGTGACGAGATTATTTTCACTCGCGGCAACCATGTTATTGCACTGCGAGGAAATGGTTCGGTCATGTGGTCGAACACCGTTGATTATACCGATTATGTCCCCGACGGAGGCTACCACACGGTCACCAACGGCTTTTATTGGTATCCCACCGGTCTTTGGGTCAATTTTCTGCCGCCTACCGCAGATTTCTCGTCGCAAGTCTCACCGCCCGTGGTGATGGATTTGGCCGGCAACGGCAATCCGGAGATCATCACCGCCTGGAAAATTCTCCCCGATCCGATTACTGGCGGACAGGATTACAACCCATTCATGCAATCCATCTACGGCGTTGGACCCTGGGGCGCCATGGGTGAAGCCTGGTCGGGCGGCGTGGTCACCTTCAATCTCAACACGGGCGCGCAGAATTTCGTTTATCACCTGCATCACCTCGTCGAAGCCGGCCTCGCCGTCGGCCGGCCCAAGCGCACTGGACCACTGCAGATTTACGAATTGAACGACAGCGACAGCGTGGTGTGCTTCGACAAGAGCCAGCCCTTCGGCTTGTTTGGCAAAGGCATGCTGCACCGGCAATTCGGCAAAAACCAGCGACTGATGACCGGCTCGTACCAGGTGCCTATCGACGTCTACGCCGCCGACCTCGATGGAGACGGTCTCGACGAAGCGCTCGTGGCCGGCACGCAGCTCAGCTCGATGTGGCAGCCGAACGAAACCGTTCTTGATGACGACGGCACGATCCTCTGGCGCCGCTGGCTGCCGCATCTGGACCTCGTTAATAATTTCGGCTGGCTCAACAGCGCGTCGCTTATTCCCATCAATCCGGACCACGACAACCACATCGATGTCCTGGGGTTCAACCACTCCTATTCAATAACCTTCCGTTTTTGGAATGGTGTCGAACTGGTCGACCGGCCCGGATGGCCTAAAAACTTCTACCCCTACCTGCCTACTCCGCCCGTCGTAGGCGATGTGGACGGCGATGGACAGGAGGAGATCGTCATTGGTACCTATAACCCATCAATAAATCCGTCCACCGGCAATCTGCTGATCTATGCTCTGGACGGAACCTTGAAACAAACCATTCCGGTCCCGGGGGGATTGAAGCACATACCGGCTTTAGCGGATGTCGAAGGCGTCGGTCGCCTTGACGTGATCTACCGTTCGCTGTCGGGCCAGGTATTCGTTCAGAACTTCGGTTCGACCAGCACAAACCTAGTTTCCTGGGCGACGCACCGAGGCAACATGCGCCGCGACGGCAATTGCGGCGTTTCGCTGTACCCGCCCGGCACGCCGTTCGTCACCGGAAAGAGCTCAGGCTACAATCGCACAAGCTTCAGCTGGACCAATTCCAGCGCCGCCCAACTCTACCGCTTGTATCGGGCCGAGCAAGCTTCTGGCCCTTTCCTCCAGGTTGCCACGCTCACCGCTAACACGGCTTCTTATACCGATTACAATTTGAGACCCGGCTGGCAGTACTTCTATGAGGTCGGTGCCGTGTATGCCACCAACACGGTTTTGTCCGCGCCGTTTGCGGTGTTATCGCTGCTGAACAGCAACCTGATCGCCAACGCCGGCTTTGAGGAAAACGATAACAGCCATTGGGACAAATGGTTCACCGGCACTTTGGATTTCACAAACATGATGGTCAGCACCAACGTCTCGTATCAGGGCCTGCAATCGATGCAGATCGCGCTCTTGAACCAGGGCGACAACAGCACCATTGCGCAATACAATCAATACGGAATCGCGGATTGCACCATCTACGTTACGCCCGGCAATTTCTACAGTTATGGCGCCTGGTTTAAGAGCGCCGGCATTTCCCAACCATCCGAACATTGGCTGGAATGGAGTTCGACGAAGACCGGTTATAACACCAACGACCGCCCTGCCCTGCCCTACCCATTTTATTTCACACCGCATTTTGTCATCGGCACGAATCAGGAAAACTGGACCTACGAGAATCGCACGTTTCAACTGCCGCCAGGTTTGCCAAACATCGAGTTGCGCCACCGCTACACCATTGCCGCACCCGGCAGCGGCTCGATGTTTTTGGACAACGTTTTCTTTCGGCAGATACCATCACCTGCAGCGACCAATTGGATCACGCTGATCCCGTTTGGTTCGAACTGGCGCTACTCGACGAATCCTCCGGTCAATTGGTTTTCAGCAGCTTTCAATGATTCGGGATGGCCAATGGGCCCGGCTAAATTCGGCAATGGCAGCGCTCCGACCAATATCACGACCCGTGTCGCTCAGTTCCTGCCCAACTATTTCTTCCGGCTCAAATTTATCGTGCCCACGAACAACCTGCAGGAATTGCTCTTATCGGGCACGTGCACGGATGTGACCCCGTTGCAGATTTATCTGAATGGCGCGACGGTTAGATCTTCGGTCGATGTCGACAGCCTGCAAGGAAACGAAACGCGCTATTGCGATCTAACGCCATTCCTTTCGTTGCTGACACCGGGCACCAACGTGATCAGCGTTCAATTGCCGAATACCTGGGGATCGGATTACGACGATGTCGCGTTTGATCTCAAACTGCAGGCCATGCCGTACATCTCTTTGGCGCCTCGGCTTAGTGTGCAGTGCACGAGCAAAGCCACGCCACAAATCTCCGCCACGACTCCACCAGGCAGCGTTTGGCAAATCCTGTCTTGCGATAGGTCGTCCGCAGGTGCTTGGCAATTGATGGAGGTGTTCACCAACATGCCCGGCGGAACGGTACTGTTTCCCGACACCGGCCAGAACGGCCGCGTGCCACCTGCTTCAGCCGAGTCACGATTTTATCGGCTTGTTCCTTACTAAGACAAACCTGAGCTACCTAGAACCCGCTCCTAAAGCTGTAGGAGACGACGTAAGGAATCTCTGGCTGATTTGAAATTGGGACTCCTTACGACGTCCCCTACATTAGTAGCTTCTTTGGACAAGCTCTAGCTAGCGTTTCGCGCTGCGCTCGGGCTCAGCAGGTGCTTCCCAACCGCCGCCCAGCGCGCGGATCAGACCGACGGCGGCAACGAGCTTTTGTCCTCGCAATTGTACCACTGTCTGCTCGATATTCAGCTCGGAGCTTTGGGCCACCGCCACTTCCAGATAGGTCACCAAACCCGCCTTATATCGGTTATTCGCGATGTCCAGAGTGCGTTGGGCGGCGGTTAAGGCCGCGCCCTGGGCTACAAGTTGCTCCTCGAGTAAGCGCTGCGCCGCGAGTTGATCTTCGACTTCCTGAAACGCCGCGAGCACGGTCTGACGGTAGGTAGCAACCATTTCATCGTAGGTGGCACGGGCGAAAGCGAGCTGCGCGCGGTTTTGGCCGCCGGTGAACAGAGGCAGTTGAATGGACGGCCCAACGGCCCACAACCGGCTGGGCCAATCGAACCATGTCGAGGCGTCAATCGATTGGAACCCCGCCAGGCCATTAATGCGGACCCGCGGATAGAATGCTGCCTGCGCCACACCGATTTGAGCATTGGCCGCGGCCATGCGTTGTTCGGCGCTGGCAACGTCCGGCCGGCGCTCAAGCAATTCACTTGGGACCGAAACCGGCACCACGGGAGGGTTCGTGGACTCCGCCGGGGTTGGCTCAAATCGAAATCCACTCGCCGGCAGGCCGCACAAAGTCGCCATCGCATGTACTAGCCTCACTCGTTGGAGACGCAGCGCCGGCAGTTCCGCTTCTGTGCTCCGAAGCTGGGTCTCCGCCTGGGAAACATCCAGGTCGGTAGCAATGCCACCTTTGCGCCGGTTCACCGTCAAATCGAGAGAGTGGCGAAAAGCTTCGACGGAGCGGAGCAGTAGATTCTCCTCCGCATCCAAAGCGCGCAACGTAAAATAATCAGTAGCCAAGTCAGCCTGGATGGCGAGGCGCGCGCTGGCCAGGTCATCAGCGCTTCCAACTAGTTGCGCGCGCGCGGATTCGACCTGGCGCCTGACGCGCCCCCACAAATCCACTTCCCACCCGGCTTGCAGCGCGAGTGTAAAAGTATTGTAGGTAGGCGAGAGGCCGGCGGCATGTCCGTTTTGCGGCTGATTCAAGCTCGTGCGCTGGCGCACGTAACTGGGATCCAGCTCAACTTGCGGAAAGAGATCAGCGCGCGTGATGCTCACGGAGGCGCGCGCTTCTTCGAACCTGGCCAGGGCGGCCGCTAATTGCTGGTTGCCGGTGGAAGCGAGATCTTCAAGCCGCGCCAGTTCACCGTCATCGAACACACTCCACCAAACTCCACGGGGCAAATGGGCCGATGGTTCAGCAGGTTTCCATTCGGCATTGGTCGAAGAAGCTTCGGAGAACTGGGAGGGTATTGCGTTCGTGGCCAAGGCGCTGGGACGCTTATAATCCGGCCCGACTTTGCATCCGGCGAGTAGAAACCCGAGCGCCCCCAGTGCGACCAATACTTGCAACCGTCTGATCGCTGATCTTGTGAACCACGGATTAACACCGATTAACACGGATTCGAGGGACAACCGCCAAATGCCATCATTACTCAAACGGCTTACGATTCTGTGAATGCGCCAAGCTAAGCTGCCGGCCCGCAGCCTTATCTGTGTCCATCTGTGTCCATCCGTGGTTCTCATCCAAACGGTTGACGCTGGTTGCCCACCCTCAATTTTATGGCGCCGCCTTTTGTTCCGCTTCGGCAATGCGAACGGTGGTGCCGCTAACGAGCGAATCCGCGGGATTGAGGATCACGCGATCGTTCGCGGAGAGACCTTTGACGATTTCAATGACAGGCCCCATGTCCCGGCCCAAAGTGACGCTGCGTAGCGTCACTTTGCCATTGCCATCAACAACGCCCACCTGCGGGCCTTCGGAACGAAAGAGTAACGCGTTCGCGGGGACAGTCAGCGGGGCTTGGGGATCCGTCTCAGTAAAACAGACCTGCGCGTACGTGCCCGAAAGAATCTCGCTCTTGGAATTATCAACCTCAAGCTCGACGAGCAGCGTGCGGGAATCGGCGCTCATAGCGCCGGAGGTGCGGACCACTTTGGCAGGGAAGGTTTTTCCGGGGATTTCGGGAATGCTCAGCTCAGCCATTTGCCCGATGGCAACGCTCCGCGCCGCAAGCTGCGGCACGCGCACATATACGCGCAACGTGCCGGTCTGAGCCAGACGAAATAATTCGTGGGCGCTGCCGGCGGTAATGAGCTGGCCAACATCCGTGTTGCGCACGGTGATCGTGCCATTGAACGGCGCTTTTACATTTTGGAAATGTTGCAGTTCTTCCAACCGGGCCACATTAGCTTTGGCAGCTTCGACGTTGGCCTGTTTGAGCTCAAGGTCGGCCTGTTTCTCGGCGGATTCCTGTTCGCTCACGCTCGCCGTTTTGAGCAATTCGGCCCAGCGGGCAGCCGTGGTCTTTGCGAGACCGAGCGCTGCTTCCGCCTGCGCGAGTTGGGCGCGGGCTTGCACCAACTCTTGATCCAGCTCCGGCGTGTCAATCTCGGCCAGCAAATCGCCTTCCTTAACAACCGACCCAATATCCACGAGCCAGCGTTTCAAATAGCCATTGGCGCGCGCGTAAATCGGCGCTTCGAACAATGGCTTTACTTCGGCCGGGAGCATCAGATTGGGCGCAACCGCGCTGGGCGCAGGCGACACGACCCTGACCGTTTGCATTGCCAGGTCTTTGGTTTCCGAGTCCAGAGCCTTGCGGTGATGCCATCGCGGCAATAACCCGGCCAGCACTCCGACCACAATCAATACTCCCGCCACAATCGCGGCATTGCGCAGCTTGGAGCCTGCCGCGGCCGCGGCATCCTCCAGGGCAGCGGATGGGGGCCGCGGCCGGGCCGAGGTTTCGAGAGTCTGGTTAGTAGGGTTCATAGGGGAACGAAATGCATTTCACGCACCCAATGGCGCGGGGTCGAGCCCGCCCGCCTCGGCGGCAGGGACCACGTGAGGCGCGGCAGCACGATGCAGGAGACTGAACACGACGGGCACAAAAAACAGGGTTGCCAAAGTTGCTACGACCAGCCCGCCGATCACCGCGCGACCCAATGGCGCATTCTGTTCTCCGCCTTCACCCAAGGCAAGGGCCATCGGGAGCATGCCAATGACCATTGCCGTGGCGGTCATCAGCACGGGGCGCAGCCGGCCCACTCCAGCCTCCCACGCTGCGGTGAGCGGGTCCTGCCCCTGCTGCCAGGCGGCGCGAGCGAAGGTTACCACCAGCACGGAATTGGCGGTCGCAACGCCCAGGCTCATGATCGCGCCCATCAGCGCCGGCACGCTCAACGTGGTGAACGTCAGATGCAGCGCCCACACTACGCCGGCGAGGGCACCCGGCAATGCCGTAATAATGATAAACGGATCCAGCCAGCTCTGGAAATTAACCACCAGCAACAGGTAAATCAAAACCATCGCCATCACCAGCCCGAGGCTCAACCCGGCAAAGCTCGAATGCATCGTTTGCGCCTGCCCGCGCACGATGATGAAACTCCCTTTGGGCAGCTCCTTTTCAACCTGCGCCACCAGCGGCTTGATCTCCCGCAAAACGCCGCCGAGATCGCGTCCGCTGACCCCGCCGTAAACATCGATCACCGGCAGAATATTATAATGCGAGATCACCGGTGGCCCGTTCGTGCGATGAACCGCCGCCAGGTTTGCCAGCAACTGCACGTCTCCCTGCCCTGGCCGGCTGGCATTGATCGGAATCGAATTCAGCGCGGACAGCGAATCGATCCGATGCTCGGGCACCCGAATGTTGACCAGGTACTGGATGCCGGTCCGGGGATCGATCCAGTACGCGGGTTGCACCTGGCCGCTGCCGCTGAGACTAAGCAATACCGCGCCCGCCACGTCGCGCTCCGCGAGGTTCATCTCCGATGCTTTGCTGCGGTCGATATCGAAATCCAATTTAGCCAGGTCCGCTGGTTGTTGCACGCGGACATCCACCGCCCCGGGGATCTGGCGAATGCGTTCCGCCAACCGCCCCGCGATCTCCCGATTCTGCGCCTGCGCGCGCCCGACCACCTGGATATCGAAAGGAGCGGGCAGGCCAAAGTTAATCGACTGGCTCACGATATCCGCAGGCAGAAAATAAAACTGCGTGCCCGGAAATTCCCGTGGCAATCGGCGGCGCAGGCGCGTGATATACTCCGAAGTCGGGCGATGGTCGCGTTGCAACGACACCAAAACGTCCGCATCCCCTGTCCCCAGCAACCCGCTGTCACTGTAGGTCAGATTGATGCTCGAAGCCGGAATGCCGATGTTGTCGAGCATTCCGTGAAACTCGGCGGCCGGAATTTCGCTGCGGACGGCTTGCTCAATCTGGTCGATGAGCTTGGCCGTTTCCTCGATCCGCGTTCCGCTGCGAGTGCGAACATGTAACCGGAATTGGCCCGCATCGACACTGGGAAAGAAATCCTGGCCCAATTGCGGAACCAGCAGCATGCTCCCAACGCAAAACGCAAGGAACAGCAAAGCAAACACGCCGCGATGGTGCAGCACCGCTCCCAACAACAGCCGGTAACCCTCCCGAAACGAATCGAACCATCGCTCGAACGCAGCCTGAATGGCAGAGAAAGGCCGGAAAACCCTGGTGAGTGCTCCGGCACTCTTCGCCGAACCGTGCGCTCCATCGTTGTCGTGCTTTACGTTGCGATAAAAATACATCACCAGCGTTGGAACGAGCGTTCGCGAAATGACGTAGCTGGCGAGCATGGCAAAAACCACCGCTTCGGCCAGCGGCACGAACAGGTAATGCGCCACCCCGGTCAAAAAGAACATCGGCACGAACACAATGCAAATGCAGAGCGTAGAGACAAAGGCGGGCATGGCGATCTCCTGCGCGCCATCCAGAATAGCATCGTTGAGTGGTTTACCCGACGCCATATGGCGATGGATGTTTTCGA
>CAZUVM010000160.1:0-8709 GCA_964623885.1 uncultured Verrucomicrobiota bacterium | reverse complement strand
GCCATTTCGCCCTTCCGCTCTTCGTGCAGAATTTTGCCCGGTTCGGCGTCACTTTCCGGATCGCATTCTTTTGCCTGGCGCGACGCCAAATAGCTTAGCACGCCGCGAGCGATGCCCGGATCAGTCCACAACGTTTCCAGCGCGGTGATAATTCCGTCCCGGCCGAAAATAGTGCTGAACCAGGGAATGCCCGCGTATGGATAAGCGCCGCAATCTGTTTTCGTCAACAGCAGGTGCAAGTCGGCTCGCGATTGGTGAATCCAATCATTGAATTGCGGGTTTGACGTTTCGATCAGGGTTATATTGCTGCGGTAATCTTGAAAGGCGGCATGCACTTTGCCGAACGCCTCCTCGAAGGAAGTCTCGCGATGATCATCTTCGCCAACCTGGCACGTGATTCGTGATTCGAAGCAGCATGTCTTGCGCTTGTTCAGATCCAAACGGAAGACCGCGCGTCCCGGGTGGATTTCCTGGGCCGGCAAACTGAAGTGGAAAGTGGTCCGCCTCACCACCGAATCCAGGCCTTGGTAGGCCAGCGTGGTCTTTCTAGGGGCCAGCAGCGGCGGCAGCAGCCGGCCGCGTTTCTTGCGCGCCGTTCCGCGCACTTCGAATAAGTCCACAAAATCCGCAGCGAATTCCAATTGCAGCAATAGAGACACGGATTCAGGCGCGAAGCTTGAGACCTCAATGCGCTCGAAGTACTCGCCCTCCCACAAAAACACCGTCCGCACCAGGTGAATGACACCGTGGGGCAGCGTGTGTTTAGGGCTCAGGCGCAAGCTGGGATTGGTCAGATCGACCGCCATGAAATCGTTGTCTTCCTTCACATTTGAGCTGAGCAAAAGCGGGCTGGTGCCGTTGATGCCGAGCTTCCAACGCGACAGGAAACGCGTGCCTTCATAGAACAGGCCTTGGTTCTCAAAACCGAGCGGGCGGATGTCGCCGTGCCGGTCAAAAATGGCGAACGCGTCCCCTTGCTTGAGGACGCGATTGCCGGCATCGGCAATCGAGGCATTAGCCCGGATGTAGAATTGTCCCTGGACTTGAATGATGTCGCTCATTCTTAGAAATAGTGGCGTAACGTGTTTCGATTTCTGCCGAGCCATTGCCGTTGACTTCGACGTCCTGCCCGGGTTGTTTGGCTGACGCAAAGCCGGTTTGGAGTTTGTTCGATGGCGCAGCCAGAATTAACCGCTCGTACCATTTAACATAATCCCTGGCCATGCGCACATCGGTGAATTTTTGCTCGAACGATTGGCGGCATTTTTGCCGGTTCAGCCGCTCAATGCCTTTAACAGCCTGAATGGCCTCCTCGATGGCATCGAAAACAAATCCGGTCCCTCCGTGTTCGATGACCTCCGGCACGGACCCGCGTGAACGAGCAATCACTGGGGTGCCGCAGGCCAGCGCCTCGATCATCACGAGGCCAAAAGGCTCAGGCCAATCGATCGGAAAGATTAGCGCCATCGCATTGCCCAAAAACTCCTCTTTCTCGAGCTCGCCGATCTCGCCGATGAATTCGACACCGCCTTCTTTCAACAGCGGTTCGACGCTGGTTTCGAAATACTCTTGGTCCGCCTTGTCTACTTTGGCGGCGATTTTGAGCGGCAGCCCTGCCCGCCTCGCTATAGCGATGGCATCGACCACCCGCTTCTCGGGGCTGATGCGGCCTAGAAATGCCAGATACTTCCCCGGCCCAGGATGAAACCGATAGAGATTTTCAGGTAGACCGTGGTGAACGGTGCCCTGCCAGCAGGCGCATGCCAACGGGCGGCGCTGGTAATCGGAGATCGAAATCAACGGTTCGTCGTTAAACTCCTGGTACAGGCCCAGCAGGTTCGGAATATCCAGCCGACCATGCAGCGTTGTGACGTGCGGGGTTCGTGTCCGTCGCAACAGCGGAAACGCCAGGTAATCAATGTGGGAATGTATGAAATCAAACTCCGCCGATTCCTGGAACACGCGTTCCGCCAAATGGATGTGGTTTGCGCAAGGATCGGTGCTGCGTCCGTCCAGGCGTAGCGCGCATTCGCAAGCCGCTCGCAACTTGGCGCTCGTCCTGGAATCGCCGCTGGCATAAAGCGTTACGTCATGACCCAGCTGCACCAGGGCTTCCGTTAAATACGCTACCACGCGTTCAGTGCCGCCATAGAGCTTTGGCGGCACGCTCTCATGCAGGGGCGAGATTTGCGCGACTTTCATCGTAATTCATCAAGTACGCCCATCTCCTCTCCCTTCTTTCGGCCCTTGTGATATTCGTGGACGGCGCGAACAACACTGTTTCTACACCCAAAACTTTGCCTCAGTAACCGTTTCGTTGCGACTGGGGCAAACCACTTAGAGCATGCTTGGGAATTCTGCCGAACGCGAGCAGTCCCCGCTCCCAGTGGCCGGAAGGTATGTTCAAAATGGGGCGTTCAAACCTTCGGTCCCAGACCTCCTCAGGTCACCGTTCTAAGCGGGCGGTTGTAAATTCGCTTCAGAAAGGTACATTTGATCATGAAGGTTTATACCTGGTTGAGGACGATCGTGGCTTTTTCTAGTGCGATCGTGCTGTCCGCAGCTCATCCTGCCCTGGCCCAGACGAACTTGAGCCCCCCGACACAATTATTCCCTCCGCCAACACTTCCGCCACCCCGCCCAGCCTTGCCGCCCCAGGCGCCACGGCCTGTTTTGCCGACCCAACCGACGCCGGTGCTGCCAACTCCGGCTCGGCCAACCTTGCCACCAACCACGCATCCGACCTTGCCGCCGCCACAGCCGACGCTGCCATCACCAGCGCTGCCTGGGACGTCGCCGGCTTTGCCGACACCGGGTCCCGTAGGGCCGCTCTCACCACCTCCAGTCCGCACGCCGCCTAGCGGAGTGGCTCCATTACAGCCGCCGCCGCTGCAACCTCCGGTGCCGACCATACCGACGCCTGTGACTCCATCACCCACCACGCCGCGCGCGCCTGGCACCACGCCGCCTTAAACGGTTCCAAACCAGACCTGCCTGCAAAGTCCGTAAGTGGGCAGCAATGGCTGTAGTGAGCGATGCTCCGCCGTATGACGGGTAATACCCACTGAGCCGGCAGATCGATCCCGGTCGAAATACCCTGAGCCGCCTTTAAGGGAATTCTCGAACGCCGGCCACTTCTGCTGCGTCAATCCTTCGGAACCGTGATCGGTGATCCACCGGTATTCACCCCATGTCCGGCTGAACCTGAGTTTGCTAAAGCTGCGCGCACGCAGTACAGAAATTGTATGACACGAACACCGCAACTTACCCGGCGTAGATTCCTTAGCCGGGCCACCACTGCTTTAACTTGCGCTGTCGCCGCGCCCACTATTATTCCCGAGTCGGCGCTGGGCCGGAACGGCCTAATCGCGCCAAGCGAGCGCGTCACCATGGGGTTTATCGGCGTCGGCACTCAGGGCGGTGGTCACCTTTTGGGTGGTGCCTGGACTTACGTGGCGGGAGGCTATGCCGGGCGACCGGACGTGCAGGTGCTCGCCGTATGCGACGTCTGGCAGGACCGCCGAGAGCGCGCCTGCCAACATGTCAACGATCATTACGGGCAGCTCTACGGCAAAAGTAACTATCAGCCATGCCAGGCTTACAACGATTTTCGCCAGGTGCTGGACCGTCCGGATATCGATGCCGTACTGATCGCTACGCCGGCTCACTGGCACGCGACCATGGCTGCCATGGCTGCTGAAGCAGGAAAGGATATCTACTGTGAGAAGCCAAGCGCGGTTACCATTCGTGAAGGCCGAGCGATGCTGACCGCCGTGCGTCGTTACGGCCGCGTCTACCAGGCGGGGACTCAGCAGCGCAGTGAATACGAAGGCAAATTCCGCCGCGCCTGTGAATTCGTTCGCAGCGGACGCATCGGCAAGCTCCAGTCCATATATGCTTATCGGGACGGCGGAGCCATTTTCTGGCCGACGCGTTTCGGCCCGGCCAAGCCCATCCCACCTGGGTACGATTGGGACCTCTACCTGGGCCCGGCTCCCTGGCTGCCATACGACGGCATCACCGGCCCGCATCGCTTTGACATCGGCGAATTGAACTGGGGTCAGCACCATTATGACATCGTGCAATGGGCCGCGGGTGCCGATGAGACCGGCCCGGTCGAGATTTTCATGGATGAGGATCGCTCCGGTTACAAATACGCCAACGGCATCGTAGTTTATGGCAAACCTTATCCCGGTGAACCGGTGGGCGGTGAAGGCGGCGCCTGCTTTGTGGGCACCAATGGCCGCATCGCCGTTGACCGCACCGCGCTGGTGTCGGATCCGCCGGACATCGTTCGCGAACCGCTGCGCCCCAACGAGGTTCACTTGTACCGGAGCGACAGCCATTCTGGCAATTTCCTCGAGTGTGTCCGGACTCGGAAGAAAACCATCTGCGACGCTGATATCGCTCATCGCGCGGCTAGCGCCCTGCTGCTGGGCGGGATCGCCAAACAATTAAAGCGCACAATTCGTTGGGATCCGCAAGTCGAACGCTTTACCGATGATGACGAGGCCGATCGTCTGTTATCAATTGCCAAGCGTCCGCCCTGGCGCATTTGAAAGTCTTACTGCCAATGCCGAAAATTCGCAAAACCAGTAGCAACACCCCCATAATTCTTCTCTCAATGTCGCCGATCAAATTCCCTTTCCATCAGTTCCAGCTCCATGCGCGCGGCCCCCGCTCTGCTTCGCGGCGCCGATTTTGGGACTTCGTGTTGTTGGGTAGCGTCCTGTTCTGCGGCCGCGCGTTTGGCATCACTGACACCAACAACGAGCAACAACTCATCGCGGTATTGCGGTCCAATGCCTCTCTCCAGGAAAAAGACGCCGCCTGCGCGCGGCTGAAACGCATCGGCACTGCCCAATCGGTTCCCGCATTGGCGGCGCTGCTGCGAGACGAACAGCTCTCGCATTCCGCTCGGTATGCGCTGGAGTCGATGGATCTTGCTCCTGCCAGCCGCGCGCTTACCGACGCCTTGAAGGACACGAAAGGCCTGACGAAAGCCGGCATCATCAACTCGCTTGCCATGCGTGGCGAGGTCCAGGCCGTGCCCGGGATCGCTCGCGCTTTGGACGATCCGGATCTCCAGGTGGCCACTGCGGCCGCCAACGCTCTTGGCCAGCTTGGCGCGCCGGCTGCACTCAAGGCTCTCTCCGCCGGCATAAAAAAATCGACCGGCAAACTCCACGCAGCCGAAGTAGACGCGCTGCTGCGCTGGGGACGACGGCTTGTCGACAATGGCCAGGTTGCCCAGGCTCACGAACTTTTCCAGCAGCTCTACGAGACTGAAAAACCCGAAGGTGTTCGCGTCGCCGCGTATCGTGGCTTACTCCGAACCTCACCCGATGGCGGTGTCGAGTTGATGATTCGCGCGATTCCGGGCCCGCCCGGCCCAAGCCAGCTTGCCGCCTTCCAAATCATACACGAGATCCCAGGCACCACCGCCACCGAAGCCCTTTCCGGGCTTCTGCCTCAACTCGAGCCTTCACTTCAGGTGGCGGTCATCGGCGGCCTGAGCCAGCGCGGCGATACCGCCGCTACTCCGGCTATCGCCGGGTTGGCCAGCAGCCCGGTCGCTGAGGTTCGCCTGGCCGCACTGCGCGCGCTTGATCTCCTCGGCGATGCGTCGAATGTGGCACTGCTTGCTCAATTCGGGGCTTCGGGCACTCCTGACGAGCAACGCGCCGCGCGGCAGGCGCTCGTCGACTTGCGCCACGGGAACGTTACTGACGCCGTGCTCGAGCAGATGAGCAGCGCCGACTCTGCCGTCCTGGCTGAGTTGACGCGGACGCTGGGCGAGCGAGGCGAAAAATCCGCCGTGCCGAAGTTGTTCGCGCTGGCCGAGCGAGGGCCTGCGCCAGTAACCAAGGCAGCATTTGAAGCACTGGGCGAACTGGCCGATAACCCCGATCTTCCAGGTCTGGTTCGCGTTGTGCTCGAGACCAAGGACGAGACCAGTCGCGCTGAAGCGGCCCAGGCGCTGCGCACCGCCACCGAGCATATTCAGGCGCAGCGCGGCCGAGTCGATCTGGAACCGCTTGAGCACGGCCTGCGCGGCGGCTCCGTTGAGGCCCGGATCGCGTTGTTGCCGGTGTGCAGTGCCGTGGTCTCGCCCGAAATTCGACTCGGCCTCCGCGGCGCGCTCCAGGATTCAGACCCCCGCGTCCGCGACACCGCTATCCGGACTCTCTGCGACACGGCCGATCCTGATCTCCTGGAGGATCTCATCACGGAAGCTCGCACTGACCAACGCGAGAATTTTCGCACGCTCGCTATCAATGCCGGCGTTCGCGTCGCAACTCAGGAGGAAACTGTCAAAATCTCGAATGGCCAGCGCATTGCCGTGCTGAAGTCCTTGTTGGGCGCAGCGGCGAGACCGGAAGAAAAGCGAGCCGTCCTCTCCGGGTTGGCGGAAGTGCCCGAACTCGAGTCGCTTCATGTTGCCGAGAGCATGCTGGAGCAGCCGGATGTCCGCACGGAAGCCGCTCGGGCGGCGCTAAAGATCGCGCTCGCCATGCCGAGCGGCCAGTCTCACGAGGCGATGGCTGTGCTCAATAAAGCGCTGGCCCAAACTACCGACGATTCCACCCGTCAAGCCTTGCAAACCGCTCTCAAACAGCTTGAGGCCAGCGCGGATTATCTGACGGATTGGCAAGTCGCCGGCCCCTATCGCCAGACTGGCAAGAACTACCGCGCCTTGTTTGATATTCTTTTCCCGCCTGAACTGGAGAATGCCCAGGGCGTCACGTGGCAGCATTTGCCCGCTGCGACCGATCCGAAACGTCCCTGGGTGATGGACTTGCTTAAGGGACTGGGCGGACAGGAATGTGTTGCGTACGCCCGCACCTGGGTGCATTGCGATCAGGATACGGCAGCCCAAATGGAATTGGGTAGCGACGACGGGATTAAGGTTTGGTTGAACGGCAAACAGGTTCATGCGAATAACGCCACGCGCGCCTTGCAACCGGGTTCGGATAAACTCGGCGTGAGCCTTCACTCCGGCTGGAACCAGCTCTTATTCAAAGTCACCCAGCATAATCAGGGCTGGGCGTTTTGCGCTCGCGTGTTGAAAGCGGACGGCGCACCCGTCGAGGGCCTGCGGTGCGAATCAACCCCGAGAAGCTAATGAATTAACCAATCTATCCGGTCAGTACCTGTTTCACCTTGAGTAAAAGCTCCTGACTCGTGAATGGCTTTTGCAGATAGGGTGTTTCGTTTTGCTGGCTGGCGGGCCAAATATATCCACTGGTGCACAAAATCCGCGTGCCGGGTAGCCGCTGATTGATCTGCTCGACCAGTTCCCGACCGGTCATCGCCGGCATCACCAGGTCCGTGATCACAAGATCAACCGCCTCCTTGCCGCCTAATATATCGAGCGCCTTTTTACCGCTGTTGGCGGTCAGCACTCGATATCCGTATGCGGACAGGATCGTCTGTCCCATCGTGAGCAACAGGTCTTCGTCATCAACGATCAAAATCGTCTGGTTGCCGGTCAGGTTGCCCGCGGCCACCGCGCTGGTCCGCACGATTCTTTTTTCGGCCGGCAGGTACACGCGCACTGAAGTTCCGTTGCCCGGCTGGCTTGAAACAGCTACCCCGCCTCCGTGGTTCGTCACGATACCATACACCCACGCCAGCCCGAGACCACGGTGGCTGCCGCCTTTCGTCGTAAAAAACGGCTCGAAAATCCGCGGCAATAATTCCGGCGCAATACCGCATCCATTGTCATTGATTTCAACACAAACATACGCTCCCGCCGCCAGCGCCACGTTCCGGTCCTGCGTCGGCCCGGCCAGCTCGATGTTCTTGCTCTGAATCGTGATTCGGCCGTAGCTGCGGACGGCTTGAACGGCATTCTCGACCATCTTCATGAACGCCTGCTGCATCTTGGCTTCGTCGAACTTCGCTTCGAACAGCTTGCTCTCCAGCTGCAGCTTCCACTCGATCGGCTCCCCACCAGAATTCTTCTTGAAAAAATCTACCGTCCGCTCCAACAGCGGATTCAAATTTCCGGCCGCCTGGTTGCGCGTTTCCTTTTCTTGTCGGCTGAATGTGCCGAGGTCATTGGCGATCTCGGCGGCCTTGGCGGCAGATTTTTCCACTTCCAGCAGTGAATTGCGCCAGGGATGCGTAGTCTCCATTTGGCTCAGCACTAGTGAGGTGTGGCCTAGAATGCTCGTCAGCGCATTGTTGAAATCCAGGGCGACCGTTCGCGCCAACTGCAGCGCGCATTCCAGCTTTTGTTTTTGCGCCTGGCCAGAATCGCCGCCCCGCGGCTGGCCATCTCCGCTCGGCGCAGTTTCAGACAATAATTGCAAAACGAAGTATTTCTGGCTGTCTTTGGCGAACGAAGAGATTGATACCAAGTAAGACAGTGTGTTGCCGCCTTTGCCCCGAAACTTGAGTGGCATCGTCGCTGTGGGCGTTCGTTCCCACTGCGGCAGAAATATGTCCGCGCTGGTCGGGTTCTCTCGTCCCCAAATCGCCGCCAGTTGCGGCGCCTCTCCTTCCAACGCCGGTCCGAATAATTTCACGGCCGTAGCATTCGCACGGCAAATCGTACTCGCGTCATCCACCAGCAGCGCCGGCCACCCCGCGTTTTCCAGCAAAAAAACTACATCCAGCTTCATCTACAGTCGGTTTCCCCGCAAAAGGCTACCCGACCGGCTGAAAGAGAGCGAAGAAAATATTCCTAGGCCATAGCGTCAC
>CAZUVM010000159.1:0-60616 GCA_964623885.1 uncultured Verrucomicrobiota bacterium | reverse complement strand
CAGGATCGAGTTCTTGAGATCGATATTATTGGGGCCGTTGGGAGCGATCTGGTCCATCTGACCATCGCTGCCACCGCTCAGGGTAAACGAACCGAACGGGATCAGAATGTCGCCCTGGCCGATGCCCTGGATGTCGTTGATCAGGGTAATGACCTGCGCGACGTCTTTGATGAAATCAACCGTGGAAGGCTCGAGCAAACCAAAGAGCTGCGCGAGGTCCAGCAGCGTGATGGTATGCCCGGCCAGGTCGGATAAGATGGGGATGCGCGCCGTGGCCACGTCGATGATCGGCTGCAGCGGCTTGGTCACGGTCTGGATCTTGCTCAGGATCGGCCCCAGGAAATTCGAGATAAAGCTTCCCAGATCCAGCTCGATGTTATTGAAAGAGATTTGCGGTTCGCCCGCGCCATTGGCGATGTCGAAATGCCAGTGGAGGTGGAATTGCGCCAACACCCGCGGGAAGGCGGTGTTGCCGCCAAAGCTGGCCGCCAGGTCGAGGTTAACGAGGGCGTCGGCAGCCAATTGCGGATGGAAGAGATCACCGATCGAAGTCCCGCCCGAGGTTAACTCACCCCAAGTCAGTTTCCCGTCACCATTCGGGTCAGTGAAATCGACGGTGAACTGCCCGGAAAACAGACTGGGCGTAGTCGTATCGTCGGCCATGTCGAGCTGCAGGAACAGCAGTTGGCCGGTAAAATGCGTGTTGGGCAGCGAGATCTTAAAGTAAAGCTTCAGCGCCGGGTTATTCGATGTGTCGAAGAAGAACCCATCCTGCGGGCTGACGCCAAACCCGAACCGCAAATCGAAACCGAGCGCGACTTTGACGTTGATACTGCCCTGAAGGCCGAAACCGGGCACGCCGATGTTGAAGGCGATGGGATGGCCGGAGGTATCAACGAGGTCGAGTTCCTTAGCCAGGCGTAGCTTCACCAGCAGGCCAGTGTTGCAGTCCAGCGTGACGTTGAGCTGATCGTAACCCTTCGAAATATCAAGCGGATTGCCCGTTGCGACATCCACCAGCAGGTTGAGCCCGCCCGGTCCGAGCGAATTCCAGAAGGCCTTCTTGATCGCATTCTGCACCGCCGTCAATCCGTCCCCGCTGGCATCCTGCACGTCCTTTTCCAGCTCCGCCAACAAACCGCTCCGGAAATTCTGGATGAAGTCGGCGGCGCCGGATAACCCCTTGCCAATCAGCGGCAAGTCGGTGGCCGAAGTGATAGAATTAATGCCATCCTCGAGCTTGCCCAACAGCGTGTCCAACCCCTTTAGCAGCGGGCCGGTGGCACTGGCGAGGATGGTGCAGAAATCCAGGTTATTGAAGAGCGAACTGAGATCAGGCGCCACCAGCTTGATCGAGTCGGCGGCAATAGTTCCGGAGCCGTCGTTGTGGACCGGAGTTGAATTGTTGATATTACCTGGATCGTTGTCGAGGAACGCGGCCGTCCAGCCTGTGGATGGGGTGGAGATGGCTTGAATCGCGGTTTGGAGGGCGGTGCCGGTCGTCACCCCATCCTGAATCGTGAGGGTCAGGGTATTCGTTCCACCATCAAAATTGGCTCCGGTGCTGCCGCTTTGGAGCACCACGGTGAAGTCCTTAACCGCGCTCGGGGCGGTGATGGACATGTCATTGTTCGGACCAAGGAACCGCACGGTAGCAGTATTTGAGTTGGCCAGCGACAGCCCGAAGAACCGCGCGAGGTCGGGGATAATAATAGCCAGGTCGTTGTGCGGGTACCCGGTATTGGGATCGATGGTGGTAGCACCCAGCGGAACCAAAACGCCGCCAAAAGTTGCATACACCGGCAACACGGCGCTGACTCCCGCCACCAATTGAATATTGATGTTGTCCGTGCTGAAGAAATTCGAGTCGAAGTAGTGCCGGCCGGTGCCATCGGTATCACGCAATGTCAGCGAGAACTGCGCGCCATTGTCCGGTGTGCCTTGCGTCTTGGGTGTCGTGCTCGGGTCGCCATCGCCGTCCAGCGTGACGCTTCCGCCTTGGATTTGGATGCCGGCGACTGAGCCCAACGTCAGGCTCAAATTCAGGTTGGTGCCGGCCACTCGCGCGGTGAGCACGACCCCGGTGTCGTCGTAGAAGAACGGCCGAATATTCGAGACATTGGACATGTCCAGGCCGAAATCGAGCGTCAAGGCGGCGCCAGCGCTGACCGTCAAGGTACCGGAGGCATCGGCCTGCACCAAGGCGCTCACACCATTTAGAAAAGCGGCCAATCCCGGATTGCTCCCGCCGACCTGGCTCAGCAATTGCGCCAGGTCCAGATGGAATGGCAGCGTGTTCGCGTAGGCAGCCGTGTAGTTGAGCTTGAATTCGAGCGAAAGCGTCGTGAAGGTCCCGGTGCCGTCATTGGGCTTGCTATTATCCGTCACCGGCTTGGCGGCGGTCCACGGGAAGTTCGTTGGGTCAGCCGTATGCGCGTTGTTGATCGCATCGACGATGCTTTGCGTTGTGGTCTGGCCAGGATTGATCTTAATTGTCAGCACCTTGCTCCGGCTGTTCCAGCTCACATTCGCCGAGGTCCCGTTCACATCGGAACTGCCCACGATGTGGATAAACGAACCGTTGAGCGTCGTGCCGTTCGAGCCGGCGGTCACATTGAATGCGTTCTTGTCCCCATTCGGATTGATGCTGGCCGTGGCAGGATTGCTCACCGTGCCGCCACCGGTCACCAGGCTCGATGGTGTCAACCCGTCATTATCCAATAGGATTTGCAGGACGTTCGGGGGCAGGTGGAATAATTGGTCCACCTGGGTCTGTAAATTGGAAACGAGGTCCTGCAAGCTCTGCCCGCCGCCATTGCTCACGGCGTTGATGAGGTCGGCGAACTTGGCGGCGTAACCGATCAAGTCGTTGACGCTCATGTCAATGATCGGCAGCTTGTCGTTGAGGAACCCAAAGCCGCTCAGCTGGCTGAGGCTCTGGGCAATGCCCTGCAGCGCCTGGATGATCGAGCTGAAGTTCAGGTTGGTCAGGTCCGACAGGTCGCCGAGGCTGGGGTAAGTGATAAACAGCCCCTCTTTGTTGCTCGTCGCGTCGTAGGGATTGGGGTTGAAATCGACGTTCTTGATGTCGGGGATGAACAAGGAAATCTGCGCGCTCGACAGCGGCAGCGAGAAGCCCAGGCCGCTGACGGAGATGTTATTGAGCTGGAGCAAGAGCGACCCGGTAAAGCTTGGCACTACCATGTTGAGGATATTGACCGATGATGTCCCGTTCATCAGGTCGCTCAAATAAAACCGGGTGGAGTTGGTCGTCTGGTCGTGCAGGCTCAGGCCAACGTGCAGCGGCGAAGTGGAGGTCGTTCCGTCGCTGTTGATCGTGTAGGTACCGAGGACACCGCCGTTGGTCGCGACTTTGACAAAACCCAGGCTAAGGGAGCCGCTGATGGTGGTGGGCGTTGTAATCGTCAAGTCGCCACTCAAACTGGCGTTATCAAGGAACAGACCTTTGATGTTGGAGTTGGAAGCCGAGAGGAACATCGTGCCGGTTGAGTTACTCTGGTTGCCGAAACCCAACTCGGTCGCAAAGCTGTCATTGCTCAAGGAGGTGATGGCAATGCGATTTACTATCCCCAGCATCCCGGGTTGGGCCGAAATCGCCAGCTCGGTATCGGCTTTTTGGGCAATCAGCACCTGATCGAGGGTCATCGTAGGCGAGGGCAACCACGGGTAAGTGGACCGCGACAAGGTAATCGTGTGGAACAGGCTGTTAAACTTGTTGGCCAGGTCATCGATGCTGCTATCGGTGGCGGTGCTGGAGGCGGTCAGCGTCAAGGCGCCGCCATTAACGGGGTGGGCACTGACATTAGACGGATCGTCATTCAGGTAAATCGTGAAATGAGCATCCGTATTGATCTGGCCGTTGACCGGCACAGGCACTTGGGTCGTCGAGAGGACGCGCGGGACATCCTTCGCCGTCAAATCGAAGCCGAGCGTGCCGGTCAAGCCCACCGTGGCGCTGAAGCTCAGTGCGCCGCTCAGGGAGGCGCTGGCAATCGGGCCGAGGTCTGCGCTCCAATTGAAAGGAATGCTCGAGGAGCCGAACAAGCTCTGTGTGTTGAAGGTCTGGTTTAAGTTGAGGCTAAAGGTATAGACCTGGCGCGCCGGGTCGTAGTTGACCGGGCCCAACCCCAAAGCGGTGGCGAGGGCGCTGAAGAAACTCGGATAGCGAGCGTTGGAGTTGTCCGTCGGGTATCTTTGGATCAACGTCGCCACTTGGTTAACGGTAGCGGCGCCAAACCCGAGTGGCGCCATCGCTCCGGCGGCTGAAGTGACGGTTAGCTTCGTGCCTTTTGCAACTTCCGAATCCTGCAAAGCTATTACCAACGCTCCGCCTGCGTTCTCCCGCACCACGAGACGGTTATTTTGATTGTTTACGTTCGTGTCAGTGTTAATCCCCGCCGTCACGAAGGCGCTCATGAGCGGCGTGATAAAGGATTGCACCTGCAAATCCGTCAACGTCACCCCTACGAGGAAGGAGGGTAGTCCAGGCACGCTCACGTTTACCGGTGACCCTGGGTTGCTGTCTGTGCCCAAAGTCACTTGGAAAGTAGCTGTACCGCCCGGCAGCGGCGTTGCCAACTGCCCGTTGGTGCCGATTCCCGGAGACTGCACTTCCACACTGACCATCTTGCTGTAGATCGAATTGATGAAAGCTTGCGTCCAATCAAAAGCGTCTCCCAATGTTTTACCGCCGGTGAACGGAATTTGCGTATCGAACAATGTCGAACTCCGGAATGTATCCAGCCACATGCCCAACTGTTTGAGCATGCTCACCAGGTCGAAACCGCCTGGCTGGGCGAAGTCCAACAGGCTGGGCAGGCTTAATCCCGGCGTCAGAATGGTGCCGTCCGATTGCACCGCCACCAACTCGGTGTTCGGACTGGTCTTCCAAAGCTGGAATTGCCCCGAACCTGAATCATAGACAATATAGAAATTAAAGGGGAAGGAAACCGACCCGACCCGGAGATTCCCATTTACATAAACTTTGAAAATGTTGGCGGGGATTGGGTCATTCGGCACGCCGGTAACATCTGCCTGGTTAATGATCGTAGTGCCGGCGGCTGTGGTAACGGTGGTGTTGACCGGGGAACTCGTAGTATTGACTTTGAGCTCGATCGTCCCGCTCATGCTGATGACGCCGGTCTGGAATTGGAGCCCCGAAATTGAGCCGGCCAAACCGTTGGCATTGATTAGGAGACCTCCGCTGCCATGGTTGAACGAAGCAACCGTGAAGGCACTGGGACCTGAACCCAACTTCAAGTCAAATAGCAGGTCTGTGGCGCCGACTTTGAATTGTCCCGCGCCCGGAGTTTCGAAGGCGAAATTGCCGCCTACATTGATCGTGATAGGACCAAATGTCAGGCCGAAGCTGGCCGCGCCCGACACCGACAGGTAATTGTGGTAGTAGGCGCCCGTAAATTGGACCGTCACATTATCCGCGGGATTGTTGTCAACCGGGACAGAGACTGGACCAACGTCCGCGCCTGTATTGTTGAACTGAAGTTGGAGATGTGTCGCGGTCAGCGTGACACCGGCGGCAACCCCACCCAGCGAAACTGTCGTGGAATCAATATTGACCAAACCCGCCACTCCAGAAGAATTGAGCACAAACGCCCCGGTCCCACCGCCGACGTGCAAAGTTACGCCGCCCGTCCCCACGGTTGTACTCAGTCCAGACACGCCCACTAATACGTCGCTATGCGCGGAATCAAGGGCGAGCACCAGGCCTGTTACTCCAATCGACTGCGTCTGTCCGGCGGCAGTGATGGAAAGCGTGACCGGCGAACCCAGGCTCAGTTGATTGAACGGTCCATCTAACTGGTTGATGATGTGCTGAATCCCATCAACGGTCACGGTCTGGTCGAGCGCCGGGTCGGTGTTGTTGAAGGCCCAGTTAAATGTGTGGTTGAAGCCCCCAAAGGCATTGATATTAAGAGTGATGCTGCCCTGACCGACGATACCGGAATCGTTCAGCACGAAGAATCCCGAACCACCGGTAGCCGTTATCAGGCTGGTGCCGAAGTTGAAGGCCACGTTGTTTGCCACCACCGTCACCAATTGGGTATTGGTCGTGGTGGTCTTCTGTTCGAAGCTGAAATCACCGGTGATCGTAATACCCAGAAAACCTAGGGTGATCCCGGTGCCGCTGACCTGAAGATACGGGCCGGCCGGCAAGTTTATAACCACGGACGACCCGCCAATATTGACAGTTTCATTGACGGCGCCACTGGTTTGGTTGATAGCCACGCCAAATGTGCCGCTTAAGGTCACTCCCGGCGCGTTGACACCGACCATCACCGTCCCCTGACCCGCCACGCCGTCGGAGGTGATAATGAACGCTCCGGAGCCGTTGGTGATTGAGATCAAATTGCTAGTGCTGACCGTGCCGAGGCCGAAACTGACGTTGGCGGCGGCCACGGTGATAACCTTGTGGCTCGCATTGGTGGTTTTGTTCTCGAATAGGAAATCACCCATCATGGGGACACCCAACACCGTCAACTGCGCGTGGGTCCCAGGCGTCGAGCCTGTAGCCTGCACCTGCAGGTACGGTCCCGCTACCAAGGCCGGGATGCTGACAGCGGTCCCGTTCACGTTGACAGATTTCGCCGACTGGCTCGCGCCGGTCGTGTTCATCAGCAAGTTAAACGTGCCCTCTAACGTCACTCCCGGGACCGTCAGGCTGACCGTTGCCCCGGCGGTTCCATACATTCCGCCCGGCAGAATCACGAACGCCCCGGACCCGTTGGTAAGACTCAACAGATTGCTTGTGCCGTTATCGAAATTGAGCGCAAGGTTGGCAATCCCGACATCCACTTCACTGCTCCCGTTGGGCTCGAAGTCGAAATCGGCTGTTAGGTTCGCGCTGGGTGTGCTCAGTCCCAGCACCGCATGGCCCGAAACACGGTAATAGGGTCCAGCCGGCAAATTAACGGTGTTTCCATCAATTGTGGCTACCGCCCCCGAAGAGGTATTTAGAGCCAGGTTGAAGGTGGTTCCGGTCAGGGTCAGGCCGGGGATGTTTGGTCCCTGCGTTAAAGTAAGTGAAGCCGTCCCCGCCAAATCGCTACTGCCTAACAGCACGAACTCACCCGAGCCGGTAGCCTGAAGGACCCGCTGCGCCCCCACATTAAGGTTTAGCGTAACACCAGAAGCCAGAAGATCCGTCTCAGTCGCCCCTTTCTTGAAGGTAAACGTCCCCGTTAGGTTTTGGCCAAGCACGGTTAACGAGCCATTCACCGCGACTGTCACCGCCGGATCGCCCCCGGTGAACAAGTCGCTGGCTTGAACGTTCACGGCGGTGGTCCCTGTGAAAGTGAAAGGAAGACCACTCAGGGCGGCGCTCAGGTTGAAGGCCGCATTGAGGCTGCTGGTTTTGGCGAAATTGAATGCGTTGCTGGTCGCGTTCGAGCTGGCCGCCATGGAGGTAAGAGTACCGAACTCGATGCGCGCGCCGGTGGTGCCGTTGGCGGTCAGGATGCTGGCATCCGGCGTAGCGGTGATCGAAGCCGCTAGGTTCACCGACCAACTATTCACGGTCGAGGATAACAACGGGGCGGCAAAGTTAATCGGGAAGCCGTTCGACGAACTGACGTTCACGTTAGCCTGTGCCGTCAGGTGGTCGAGCTTGATAAAGAAGACGCTGTCGTAGCCAAAGCTCATTACTACGCTGAGCTTGCCTTGAACGCTGACCGAAGGTGGCGAAGGCATCACCGCTCCCAAAGCTGCTCCGGTAATGTTGCTCAACGCTTTGTTCACCGCGGCAGGGGTGACGTCGATGTTGATATCCCACCAGAAGGGTCCCGTCCCGGTAGCGTCATAATGTCCCAGCACGCTGTTGACCTTGATTTGGAATCCGGCAACGGTCGTGCCATCCCAGCTTTGGATGGCGCTCGTCACTGCAGCTTCGGCCACCGGCGCGCCATTGAGGATGCTCTGAATTTGCTGCTTGATGACCTGCGTGAGTGCGGCTCCCGAATCAATGAAGCTGCTGAGTTTGTCTCCGATGAGCGGAATGTTCTGAGCGAAGCTGCCTACATTGTTGAGCAGTCCACCAATCTGGTCGAGGGTGCCCAGGCCATTATTAATCGCAGTCTGCGCCGCCGCGATGATATTTGGATCATCGATTACTTCGAGGGTAAGGTCGTGCGCACCGTAAATTGGCTGGAAGTAATAATCAGGATGTCCGGGAATACCGGCTGTGCCTAACCAGTTGGTAAATTGGCCGTTTCGGCTGCCCCAAGTAAGAATCTTAAAAAGTTGGCCAGGCTGAGGAACGAAACCGTTGGTAAGTTCAATCTTAAGCGTGCCGTTCAGATTTGCCGAGCCATTTACATTAATCTGATCGTATGCCTCTTCATTTGTCTCAGATCCGCCGATTCGAATAGTCGTCGTGGAAGTCGGTCCGAGGTTTAGCGTGGAGACTGTCGTGATGCTCGGCGAGTTCGCGGCTGGAGGCCCGTTGGCCGCGGTTAGCGTCTGCGTCAACTGCTGGGTTGTCGGATTGCCGGCAACCTGAGAAGAACCTGAAGTCCTCGCTGGCTGAGCGCTGACTAAGGCAGGGGTCGTCGGCTTAGAAGCTTGCAACGCAGTCGTCGTTTCAGCCGGAGTCGACTGTGCTGTGTGAGTGTGCGGCGCCGGTTGAGTATGCGCCAAAACGGCACCAGTCGGAGAACCGGACGGGAGAATGCTGCCGACCAGTGCGGTCGGGTTATAAGCGTTATTGGTCTGGCTTTGAGAACTGGAAGTCCCGGTCGATTCAACTGCCTGCAAGGTCCGAGTCGTTGCCGGGGATGCCAGCGCAGCCGTGACGCCGCTCGACAACAGGCATCTTGGCTCCAACGCCTCCAACTCAAACCGGTGTTTGTTCGGCCCGCTCGCCATCAGCGAAAACTCCCGTTCGACCCGTTCCAGACGACACCAAGAAATAGCCATCGTGCGTAGCACGGCAGTTATCTTGGCTTGATAGGTAAGACGAATACTCGGTATGAGAAACCCTGTCAAGAAGGATTGGCGCAAATTTTTGCAAGACATTTTTCTGGACACACGACGCGGGTATGATTTAATTTTCGTGTGAAACCCCTTCAGTGCTACGCGGAGCACATGAGCCGAAAAATCCTCGCGGTCATTCGGCTCCTGTTTTCTTGTGCACTGAAGAGTTTTTGAAGTGCAACAACAGTCTTAGAGCAGCGGGCCAATGCAGATTTTAAGGCCGATTTGTCGCGTGCCCTGTTTGAGGGCGCTGATACGAAACGCAGTTATTTGTTTAGGATTAGGAGCCCACGATCCCGGTGATCCCGATGCCTGGCATCATCGTGGCGGGCGCATGGTGCTGCTGTGGTATCTCTCAATTGGCTGGTTTTTCGCGATGGTGTGCGGCCTGCCACTCCAGGCCGAGGTGAGCCCGCCTGCCAACACGCGAACCGTGGATTTAAAACTCCCCGACCTGTTGCGCCTCGTGCTGGAGAACAATGACACGCTGCAGGGCCGGCTCATGATTTTTGAAGCTCAAAATCGCAGAGCCCACGGGGAGTATGGCATTTTCGAACCGGAGCTGTATGGGTCGGCGACCCATGAGGTCAACAATCGGAGAAACACGGCAGAGCAACAGACCTCCCTGCTTGGGGCGCCGACGTTTAATGAGACCAACAATAATTACGAAGCCGGGGTTCAAACGTTCGTTCCGTCGGGCGCCCGCGTGCAAGTGGGTTACTCCTTGCATGACTTGTTCAACAACCTCCAGCCGGGGCGCGGCGTCACTAACGGCGAATACCAAACCTTCTTCGGTGTGACCGTCACCCAACCCTTGCTGAAGAATTTCGGAGCGGCCTCGAGTCTTGCGGGAATCCGGATGGCGGCCATCTCCAACAAAATGGCTTTTCAGGAGTACCGCCGGGAGCTGATGGGGTTGGTCTCAGCGACCGAGGCGACCTATTGGAATCTTTATTTGGCCCAGGAACAGGTTCGATTCTTCGAGGAATCACTCAAAACGGCGGAGACCATCCTGCGCGACAATCGAACGCGGTTTGAGGCCGGAAAAGGATCAGAATTGGACGTGTTGGAAGCGCAAGCCGGTGTTGGCCTGCGCCAGGCCAAACTGGCCGAAGCCCGGCAAAAAGTAACCGATGCAGTAAACCGCGTGCTGTCGCTATGTGCACAACAAGCGTCCGCCTCGTCGTTAATATTAAGGGCAGTAGATGCTCCCCAACTCACCCGTGAAGTGCCTGATTTTGCTTCGCTGCGACAAGGCGTTTTCGATTCCAATCCCGACTACCTCGCCGCGGAGGAAAAGGTCCAACAAGGGCTGATCCGGCTGGGGTTCGCGCGCAATCAACGCCTGCCGGAGTTTAACTTGAAGGGTAGTTATGGCCTGAACGGGCTGGGAAACAGTCCCGGGACTTCCTTTGATGACGTTGAGCATCAGAATTTTCCCTCCTGGTATATTGGCGGAGAGTTTCATATCCCTCTGGCGGGTGGCATACGAACCAGGAGCGAAGTCACGTCCGCCCAGCTTGAAGTGGAGTCCTATCAAAGAACGCTTCACGGATTGCAGGTTGAACTCCTCAATGCTTTGAACACCGCATGGTCCAAGCTTAACAATACTCGTGGGAGCGTGACCAATTATCAAACAGCCGTTAATTACAACCAAAACCTGCTCCAGGCGGCGCTGACGCGCCTGGACGCCGGCAAGATCGATAGCCGCAAGGTGCTTGAAGTGGAAGGCGACTTGCTCGAAGCGCGAGTTTCAGTGGTGGATTCTCTGGTCCAGTCTCAACTGGCATCGCTGGAAGTCGAGATGATTCAAGGCGAACTGCTCCGGCGCAGGCATTTGGAAATCACCCAGGCTCAATTGCAGGCCGCTACCCGCCACCTCGACGATAGCAGGAATCCCAGCGATGCAGCAGCCCACCGAGCGGCGGCCGAAGTTGCCCGCTTGCGCACGGACCCCCAGGACCCGCGTTACTTGCCGATCACATCGCAAAAGACCCGCGATCAATGGAAGCGGGCCGAAATGGAAGCTGAGGTCGAAAAGGGCTTTGAAAACAGCGATGAAACCCAGTACGGACGGGAGGAGCCTCGATACACACCACTGCCGCTTCCGGGCCGTATCTCTCCCGCCGAACAGTTTTTCCGGGATGGTTCTAAACCGAAGCCACCAGAACCCCAGATTCAAACCAACCGGCCACCCGCCAAACCACTGTTCCAGGATCTTCACTTTTGATGACCCGAAAGCCTGACATGACCAGCACCACCATATATTTATTGGTTCGATCAAGTTACCGAGGTTTGGTGCAGCTCAATTTGGTCGCCTTGACGCTTTTGTGCCTGTGCCATTCCTTTGCGGCCGACATCGCTTCATGCCCGGGAATTACCGAGCCCGTGTTTGATGTCACCCTAAGCCTGCCGGTCCCCGGAATCGTCTCCGCGCTGAACTTCAAACCGGGTGATTTCGTCCACACCAACGATGTCATCCTCGAACTCGATAACCAACTCGAACAAATCGAGATTGAGCGCCGCAAGTGCATCATGGAAAATCACAAAGCCGACTGGGAGAGCACTCGGACCGTGTTCGAAAAAAGCGCATCGATTAGCCGTGATGAGCTGCTGAAGAAAGAAGCCGATTACAAAGTCTCACTCGCCGAATACCAGGAGGCCGAGGAACAATTGCGCCGGCGACGCTTGATTGCACCCGGCGCCGGCATCCTCTGTGAAATGAAGCTGCACGTCGGTGAAGCATGCTCGCCCTATGAAGCGGTCGTGCGCCTGGTAGACACGCGGCACTGTCACTTCATCAGCGACATCCCGGCTCGGGCATCCGGCCGGCTCAAGACTGGCCAGACTGTCCAGCTTGAGATCGAGAACGGCGATACACCAATTCCCATTGAAGGCCGCATCATTTTTATTTCGCCGGTCGTGGATTCCGCGAGCGGCCTGCAAACCGTGAAAGTGTTGTTCGAGAATCCGGATGGCAAAGTGCGCCCGGGATTAGCCGGCAAAATCATCTTGCGCGAGGCCAAACCATGATCAACGAGTCCCAAAAAGCCGGAGCTGCGCTTGACAAAGCCATCATCGAGCTGGAGCAGCTTCGACGCTTTGCGGGACCCCCGGAGGACTTCTGGCCCCGCTTCCTGGCCGCTGTTCAGCAATTGACGCTTGCGGATAAACTTGTGCTGCTGGCGCGCCAACCCGGGCAACCCTGGCGACGGCTGCTGGAGTGGCCGGCAGCGACGCCCCCTTCACGCATGCTCAGCGCGTTCTTCAGCCGACTGGAAGTCGTGGCTACGGAAGCCTTCGCGGCGGGCGGGCAAATGGCGCCTCTAGAACCGAATGCCCGGACGTCGGCAGGCAACTTCGTCATCGCCGCTCGGATCGAGCTTCCACAACAGGAAGAATGCCTGTTGGCTGGTCTTGTTTCCGAGGTGAGCGAAAGTGCGGCGCGTGAGGCGTGGCTGCGTCTGCGTCTCGCCTGCGAAGCCCCGCAACTTTATCAAGCGAACCTGATGGGTAATCGCGCAAGGGCTGATGTCGAGAAATTCGCCTCCGTTCTGGACCTCGCTTTCAGCGTCAGCGCCGAAAACCGGTTTTTGGCCACTGCGATTGCATTTTGCAACAGCCTGGCTACGCGATTTAATTGCGAACGCGTCAGCCTGGGTTGGCTCGAGGGCGGCTACATCCGTTTGCGGGCGATTAGTCGCACGGAGAAATTCGACCGGCGGATGGCAGCTGCTCAAGCGCTCGAAACAGCAATGGAAGAGTGTTTGGACCAGGATGCTGAGATAGTCTGCCCGGCGCCGGCGGCGGCCACCGTGATCTGCAGGGATCACGAGCATTTCGCCAAGGATCACCAGGCGGCTCACCTTTGCTCCCTGCCGCTACGCGCTAAAAATGGGCCGGTGGCGGTTGTTACTTGTGAGCGCCAGGCGAGCTTGTTCTCGGAAACCGAACTCCAGCAGCTTCGTCTCGGGTGCGATTTGGCGGCGGTGCGACTGGTTGATCTCCAGCAGCAAGACCAGTGGTTTGGCGCACGATGGGCGACGCAACTGCGCGAACGTTGCGCCAAGATTCTGGGCCCAGAACACACTTGGGCCAAGCTACTGTCCATTGGAATCGTGCTGGCACTCCTGGCCCTGTTCGGCCTTCGTCTACCATACCGCGTGACCGGCAATTTCGTTCTCCGCAGCGATGATCTCAGTTACCTGACCGCGCCGTTCGACGGTTACATCGACGAGGTTCTCGTCCGCCCGGGAGACGCCGTGGCCGCCGGCGCGCCGTTGATGAAGTTGAAGACCACTGAACTTCAATTGGAGGAGTCCTTCACTGCGGCGGACCTGACTCGCTACCAGCGTGAAGCCGAGAAAGCGCGTGCCGCCAAAGCGCGCGCCGAGATGCTCATTTCCGAGGCGATGGCTGAACAAACTGAAGCTCGGCTTGAGCTGGTCCGCTACCGGCTTGCGCATGCCACGATCGCCAGCCCATTCGCCGGTGTGGTCGTCGAAGGCGATTTGCGTGAACGGCTCGGCGCCCCGGTCAAAACTGCCGATGTCCTTTTCAAAGTTGGCAGGATCGACACGTTGTACGCCGAGGCGGAAGTCAATGAGCGCGATATCCATGAAATTCGCGACCAATCGAGCGGCCAAATCGCTTTTATGAGTCGGCCGCGCGATAAGTTTCCGATCCAAATCCGCACCATCGAAAAGGCAGCCCTCCCCAAGAATGAAGCCAATGTGTTCCTCATCCGTTGCGCACTGGGCCAGCCCCAGGCCTGGTGGCGGCCCGGCATGAGCGGCGTTTGTAAATTTGACGTCGGCAAACGGAGCTTGTTCTGGATCCTCACGCATCGTACCGTGGATTTCCTCAGGCTAAAGCTGTGGTGGTGATTCATGACCGAGTCGCCTCCCACCTTTAGCGAATCCTGGTATCGCATCGCTTCGCGCCGGGTTTACCTACGGTCCGATGTGATCGTCCGGCGCCAGATGTACCGCGGCGAGCGCTGGATCGTTCTGCAGAATCCCTTCAGCAACCAGTTCTTTCGCCTGCCGCCGGTCGCCTACGAGTTTGTCGGCCGGCTGCGCCCCGACCGGACCGTTGAGGAGGTCTGGCAGGAATGCCTCGAGCGGCACCCGGATGATGCCCCGGGGCAGCAAGCCGTTCTGCAATTACTCTCGCAGCTCTATTTTGCCAACCTGCTCCATTACGAAGAGGCCCTGGACAGCGCCCAACTGTTCGAGCGCTTCAAAAAACGAAGACAACGTGAAATATCCGCGCGGCTTTTGAACCTGATGTTCATGCGTTTTCCGCTGCTGGATCCCGACAGGTTCCTCACCCGCACGCTGCCGGGGGTGGGCAAATTCATCAGCTGGCCCGGCGCCTTGCTCTGGCTGGCCGTCGTGGGCTGGGGTGTGAAAGTCGTCGTGGACCATTGGTCTGAGCTGCGTTTGCAGGGGCAAGGCGTTCTGGCTCCGGGCAATCTCCCTTTGCTCTATTTCGGCCTGGTCCTGATCAAAACCATTCACGAATTCGGGCACGCCTATTTCTGTCGCAAGTTCGGCGGCGAAGTCCATGTCATGGGCATCATGCTCATGATCTTTACCCCAATGCCTTACGTCGACGCTTCAACCAGTTGGGGTTTGCGCAGCCGCTGGAAACGAAGCCTGGTGGGCGCCGCAGGGATGATTGTTGAACTGTTTTCGGCGGCGATTGCCGCTTTCATCTGGGCAGGAACCGGTCCGGGAACGCTGCACAGCCTCGCCTACAACTTGATGTTCGTGGCCTCCGTCTCGACCGTGATCTTTAACGCCAACCCGCTTCTGCGCTTCGATGGCTATTATATTCTGTCGGACTTGCTCGAAATCCCGAACCTGTCGCAACGCGCCGCCCAGCAGCTCCGGCATCTTTGGGAACACTATGTGTTCGGCGTGAAACAATCCACAGGTCCCGCTCTGACCCGCAGCGAAGCTGCGTGGCTCGTGGTGTTCGGTATCACCAGCGGCATTTACCGCGTCATCGTTTTCGGCGGCGTATTGTTGCTGGTCGCGGATCGATTTTTGATTCTGGGCCTGATTATGGCAGCCGTCTGCGCCGTCTCGTGGGTAACGGTGCCGGCTGGAAAGTTCTTTCATTACCTGGCGACCAGTCCCCGGCTGGACCGCGTTCGGCCGCGTGCCTGTGCGGTAAGCGCCGCCGTCGGCTTATTTTTGTTGCTGTTCCTGGCCGTCACGCCTCTTCCCAGTCACTTCCGCGCGCCCGGTGTCGTTCAGGCCAAAGAGCGAACTGTTGTGGCCAACGAGGTGAGCGGCGCCGTGGCCAGCCTGCTGACGGAGCCGGGCACGCTCGTTGTCGCAGGCCAGCCTTTGCTGCTGCTGACCAATCGCGAGTTGGACCTGGAAGTGGCTGAAGTAAAGGGGCTCTACGCTGAAACCGAGGCGCGCTTGCGTGAAGCGCTTAGTAAAACCAACGCCGATCTGTTACCGCTTGAAAGCCGCCTCGAGTCCATCACCAACCGTTTGAACAAACTCCAGGCCGACTCGGCCGCGCTGACTGTGCGTGCACACCACGCCGGCATTTGGATCGCCCCGCGTTCTTACGAGGTTCTCGGACGCAGGATCCAGCGCGGCACCCCGCTGGGGCTGCTCGTAAACCCCAACTCGTTCGAGTTCGTCGCCACGATAGTTCAGGCCGACGCCGACGCCGCATTTGCCCGCGCCCCCGGCGGGGGCCAGGTCCGGCTGCGCGGTCAGGCGGGCTCGGCCATTCCGATCTCCGGTTGGAGCGTTGTCCCTGGCGGTAAACAAACACTGCCTTCGCCGGCCTTGGGCTGGGCGGCCGGCGGTGAGGTGCCGGTTGTCCCGAATGAACCGGAGAAAGCCAAAGAACCATTTTTCGAAATCCACGCCAACCTCCGCCCCGCCACTGATGTTGCTCTGCTCCACGGACGCTCGGGTGCCATTCGCTTCGATCTCAAACCCGAGCCCCTGCTCTCACGCTGGGTTCGGCGGCTGTACCAACTCTTGCAGAGCCGCTACCACGTGTAATGTTGCGGGTGACTTATCAGTCCTTTTCGACGCCCGCGCCGTTGTTGCGCGGGCTCGACGGAGTAGTGCATGCGGGCATCGGGTTTTACGAGCGGCGCGCTTCGCGCCTGGCTCAGTTTGAAAAGGCGGCCGCTGCGGTCGATCATCAAGCCCCGCAATGGGTGGAATTGTCCGACGCGCAGCTGCAGGAGAAACTCCTCGATTTCCGCGCCCGGTTTCGCCGCAAGCCCACACTGCCGGAGGACTTGGTTCAATCGGCGCTGGGCGCCATTCGCGAAGCGGCCGACCGGCAACTGGGATTGCGCCCGTTCCACGTGCAATTGATGGGCGCGCTAGCCCTGCACCGCGGGTTTCTGGTTGAAATGGCCACCGGCGAAGGCAAAACGCTGACCGCCGGCTTGGCCGGCGTGCTGGCGGGCTGGACGCGCAAGCCATGCCACATCGTCACCGTAAACGATTACCTCGTCGAACGGGACGCGGCCTGGTTGCGGCCATTGTACCATTTTTGCGGCGTCCGGGTTGGTTGCGTAACGGCGGCAATGGACCCGGCCGAACGCCTGAGAGGCTACCATTGCGATGTCACCTATACGACCAGCAAGGAGTTGCTCGCAGATTTCCTCCGCGATCGCTTGCGACTGGGCGCCGTCACTCATCCGGGTCGTCGGTTGATTCGTCACCTCCTCACCCCGCAAGCCACCGAGGGTGACGGCCTGCTCTTGCGCGGATTGCACACCGGGATTGTGGATGAAGCCGATAGCCTGCTGATCGACGAAGCGGTCACCCCGCTGATCATCTCCGCACCGCATAAAAACGAACTGCTCAAGGAAGCCGGCCAAATCGCGCAGCAAATGGTAGCGGCTTTGCAGGCGGAATCGGATTACCGCACGAACATCCGGTACAAGGAGATCGAGTTGACAGACACCGGCCGGCACAAACTCGCCGAGAGCGCCGCCAGCCTGCCCGGCTTATGGCGAGGAAGCGATCGGCGCGTCGAGCTGGTTCGTCAGGCCCTCGTCGCGCGTGAGTTTTATCTCCGGGACAAACACTACATTGTCGAGAATGGAAAAGTAGTGATCGTGGATGAGTTTACCGGGCGCCCTATGCCGCAACGAACCTGGCGAGAAGGTATGCACCAGGCCATCGAAGCCAAGGAAGGGCTGGAGATTTCGGATCCCAGCGAAACGATCGCCCGGCTCAGTTTTCAGCGCTTTTTCCGGTGCTTTTTCCGGCTGAGCGGCATGACCGGCACCGCTCGGGAAGCAGCGGGCGAACTCTGGCAGATTTACAGGCTCCCTGTCATTACGATTCCTACCAATCGGCCCTGCATTCGCCAGCAGTGGCCAGACCGGTTTTTCTTGAACGAGCAGCAAAAATACGAGGCAGTGGCCGCCGAGGTTCAGCGGCTGCACGAGACGGGGCGGCCGTTGTTGGTGGGCACGCGCAGCGTCGTGGCCAGTGAAAGGTTGGCGGCGTTGTTGGCCGAACGCGGCCTCGAATGCAAGGTCCTCAACGCGATCCATCTATCGGAAGAGGCAGGGATCGTGTCGCTGGCAGGCGAACGCGGGAATATTACCATTGCCACCAATATGGCCGGCCGCGGCACGGATATTAAGTTGGGCCATGGTGTGTCCAAGGTCGGAGGGCTGCACGTCCTGGCCACGGAACGGCATGAATCAGGCCGAGTGGACCGGCAGTTGTTCGGGCGCAGTGCTCGGCAAGGCGATCCCGGCAGCGCCCAGGCCTTCGTCAGTATTGAGGATGAACTGATCCGTCGGCATCTGCCAAAACCCGCAAGAGAGCTTCTCGCCCGATGCGTGCGCTCGAGCTCCCAGGGGAGTCGACGGTGGTCTCGGAGCGCATTCGCCCTGGCACAGTTCAATGCTCAGCGACTAGCGTACAAGCAGCGTCAGGCTGTACTCCGAGCTGATACTTGGCTTGAAGATGCTCTGTCGTTTGCGGGGCAAGATGTAATCTAGCCATGACTGGTGCGCTCCCCGATTTCGGGGATATCGTGAGGAAAGCGACAAGCATAATCTGGGCATCGTTTTAAGGCACGTCAGTGCAGCCATTGGCTCGCCATGTTTTGGCGACGGGTGTAGTCTGGCGCGACGGTGCCGGTTCCATCGAGTGCGCTCTTATGGCAAAGTCGGTAATCGTGGTGGAAGACGATCGTGGGTTGCGGGAGCAACTCGTGAAGATTCTCAATTCCGGACCGGCCATTCGCTGCATTGGCGCGTGTGCGTCGGCCGAGGACGCATTGGGAGTGATACCCTCGAAAAATCCGGACGTGGTGCTGATGGATATTCGCTTGCCGGGGATGTCGGGGATCGAATGCGTCGCGGAGCTTCGGCGGGTTGTGCCGGAGCTACAAATTATCATGCTCACGGTTTACGAGGACAGTGAGAGCATCTTCCGGGCGTTGAAGGCAGGCGCGGCCGGTTACCTGGTGAAGTCCAGTCCGCCGGCCAAGTTACTGGAAGCGATCCTCGATGTGTCGAAAGGCGGCGCGCCGATGTCGAGCCACATTGCGCGAAAAGTGGTGCAGCACTTTCACGGGTCAGAACCGGCGGCCGATGGCGAGGAACAGTTGTCGCCGCGAGAGCGTGAGGTGCTGGATTTGCTTGCCGGCGGCTACATCTACAAGGAGATCGGGGACAAGCTTGGGATTAGTCCCGAGACGGTGCGGACACACGTGAAAAATATTTGCGAAAAGATGCATGTGCGCAGCCGGCTTGAGGCCGTGGGGAAACACCGGTTTGGTTAAGATGCCACCAGGCCAATCTGCAGGATTAGTTTCAGGTTATTAATTTCGGTTACGCGCAAATTGCGGAGCGATGTCCACTCGAAAGGAGACGGTGGTTCCGTGTCCAGGCGCGCTTTGAATCGAACAGGTCCCGCCGATTTGCTGGAGACGGCGCTGCATGTTATCGAGGCCATTTCCGGCAGGGTTAGGATCGAGGGCAAAGCCTGCGCCATTATCCTGGACGCGAATCGTGAGCATCGTTTCCTGTAGCGAGACCTGCACTGAGAGCTCGGACGCCCTTGCGTGCTTGATGACGTTGTGAACGGATTCTTTGACGGCAAGCATCACATTATGCCTGACGCTGCTGGAGACCTGGACATCGCGCGGCAACTCGGCCACGCGCAGGCGGCGCGGGAGTTGAGCCTGTTCGCAAAGATTATCGACCATTTGGCAGATATAATTTCCTAGAGCATCCAGGTTGTCGTTTTCCGGATTAACGGCCCAAACAGTTTCGTACAGAGCCGACACGAGGTCGCGGGCCATGCCGGAAATCGCGTTGAAATCGTTGCGCGCTTTTTCCGAGAGCGTCTGATCGCTTTGAGCCATACCGCTCAGCAGGGAGATCTGGGTAACCCGGGCGCCGAGGTCATCGTGGATATCGCGGGCAATTCGGACCCGCTCGTGCTCGAGCGCACGCTGGCTTTCGAGTCGCGCCAATTGGAGGCGCATGTGTTTCCAGGCAAGGTAGCGGTAGGCGCCCGCCGTGCCAGAAAGGCACAGCAGCAAAATCAGCCCCCAGAACCAGGGCGTTTTCCAAAATGACAATGGGACTTCAAAGGCCAGCGACGCCTCGGCTTCGCCGGGCATTCCTGACAAGGTCAATTCATTCACTCGGAACCGATACAATCCGGCGGGCAGCTCCGGATAGCTGGCCTCAGCCGGCCCAGCTAGCCCGATACTGGAGGCTTCATCCCAGGTGAGTTGGAGACGGTCGCCTGGAGCAACCGCAGGACCGGCTTCCTTGCGCGAAGCCCATTCGCCGTGTGCGGCGGGATCGTCGTCCAAGAGCACCAGTGCTCGAGTGGCCTGATTGACGCCAACCGGCATGACTTTGGCCATCGCGGCGCGCAGACCACTGCGCACCCAATCGGCCGGAACCCATTCAGGACCAATCTGCTCTCCTTTGGCGTCGGCACCCCAGCGCAAAAGTGTAAGGGGGGTCTCATCCTTGCCGCCGGGCAATTGACTGAGAACAAGGTTGGTAAGGGCGTAAACACCTACGGTATTCGGAGGACCCGCCGAGGAGAGCGTAATCCAGAGTGTTCTAGCGCGGGCTGGGACCGTAATGATTTCATGGCGGTGCGTGAACGGAGAAGTGTCGAGCTCGCCGGTCCACCCATCGGTTTTGCCCACCACCCGAAACGAGCTTTCGCCCACTTGGTCAAGATTGGTATCTGAGAACCGGATGGAAACGGTCATGTTGCCCGGCACCTCGCGCCAATTCTCGTCAAAACCATCCAACTTGTAACGTATTCGGAGAACGGAAGAGTTGGTCGCGGCGCCGAAACCAAACACCACATTGCGGGCAGTTGCGCTCAGACGCAGCGTGCCTTTGGACGCCAAAGGAACGGGTTGACCGTTAATGTTAAGCGAGCGGATGGCGAGAGGATGAGCGGATTTTTCGGGGGGTGGCGAGTCGACCGCGCTGACAGTCAGGATAGTTCCAAGAAGAATAAAGAGAGCACAAACTGCGTTTGCGGCGCGAAAGCAAGCTGGTACAAGCCATGAGGCCGACGGCATCGCGGTGCGAGCGTTGAAGACAAGCTTCATTTGCTTCGGCTTTAAACCCGCAGGTCAGGCTTCTTCGTCAGTATCCGAGGCGCTCGCGCTAGACACTCCAACGTCAGCGCAAACGCCGCGCTTCGAGGAGGCGACAAAATCAAGCATAACTCTCGCAGTGGGGCTTGAAAACTGGCTGCTGGCCTGTTTTAGAGCATCGCGCAGGTTCAAGCCACTGCGGAAAAGGACGTGATAAAGCTTTCTTAGCTCGAGTCGATCCGCCGAACTAAAGCTGGCGCGCCGCAGGCCGATGGTATTGAGGCCGCAGATGCCATTATCGCCACGGGCGACGGTGTACGGCGGCAGATCTTTGCTGACCGCGGAGCCGCCTTGCATTATGGCCAGCGTTCCTACTCGCACAAACTGGTGCACCAGACAGTTTCCCGAGATCAATGCGCGGTCTCCTACAATGACATGACCGCCAAGCAATGCGCCATTGGCGACGATGATGCTGTTTCCCACCTGGCAATCGTGGGCAACGTGGCAATGGGCCATGAACAAAACATGCGAGCCAATCACGGTCTCGGTTTCGGGTACGTTCGACCGATGGACGGTTACATGCTCGCGGAAGGTGTTGTGGTCACCAATTCGCAGGCATGACGGTGCTCCCTTGTATTTGAGATCCTGCGGGGCTTCGCCAATCACGGCCCCTTTGAAAAAGCGGTTGTGCGAGCCAATCCGAGTATGGCCAGTGAGATAAGCGTGCGGACCTATAATGCACTCGGGACCGATTTCGACGTTTTCGTCAATAACGGCAAACGGTCCAACCTGGACCGAGGGGTCCAATTTCGCCTTTGGATGAATGACCGCACTAGGATGAATCACGCCCCACCAAGGTGCGGCAACCGCCCCGGTTGCCAAGTCAAAAAGTCTGCTTGACAGTAAAGCAAAGTTGAAGCACTTTCTTCTTGAAGCCTGTTTATCTGCTCACAGCGCGGAATTGCTGTTGCCGTAATATTTAAAACAACCAAACGACTATGAGAAACCGAATTGTGGATGAGTTCACGCATCTGCCCATTTCCCGGCAGCGAAAGTACCAGTTGCGAATGCAACGGGACAAGCGCTGCACCGAGTGTGGCGAGCCGGCGGCCGAAGGGTCCCGCTGCTTAAAGCACCTTGTTAAGGCGCGCGAGCGTCAGCGTAAGAAGCGCGGTCTGAAGCGGCGTTATTACAACACTTTAAGCTATAAGCTTCAGGCCAACGCCGCCTGAGCCAGAGCATCCGCGCCGCCCGGGCCGCCGTCTCAGCCTTTAGTCGGATTCCAGAGATTCCGGGAACTGACTTTCTCCTGAAGGAAAAGCGCGAATCCTTAGTGTTTCGCGTAAGCGTCGTTTGGTGGAAACGGGGGAATGGCACCGATAGCTGCCTTCAGGCCAAACTTGCCGTTGGAGCATAGGTCCGTGTACGCTCGCGGGATGACTGGTTTGGACCTGTTCGCCGCCCGCGCGCGTGGTGGCCTATCGTGGTGAGCAGAACTATTGGCCTCATTCCAGCCCGTTACGGCGCCACCCGGTTTCCCGGCAAACCGCTGATTCCGATTCTCGGCAAACCCCTCCTCCAACATGTTGTCGAACGGTGCCGTCACGCCCGCTCGTTGGCTGAAGTCATCGTTGCGACGGATGACGTCCGAATTCGCGCTCTCGCGGAGAAGTTCTGCCGTGTAGAAATGACCCGCGGCGATCACCCCAGCGGGTCGGATCGAATTGCTGAGGTTGCCGCCCGGCTTGACTGCGACGCGGTGGTCAATATTCAGGGCGACGAACCCTTAATCGAACCGAACGTGATCGACGCCGTTGCCGGAGCACTCAGGATGGCAGAAATGTCCACTGCGGCAGCGCCACTTTCCCGGCCGGAAGAATACGAGAACCCGAACGTGGTAAAAGTCATTGTCAATGCGTCTGGACTGGCATTATACTTTTCACGGCGCACGATTCCGTATCTGCGCGCAGCCGCCAGTGGTTCGGTGAGCGAACAGTTGGCGGCATTTCCATTTTTGAAGCACCTGGGCATTTATGGATATCGGCGGGAAACATTGTTGCGCCTGGTCCAATACCCGGTTTCAAAGTTGGAAGCAGCCGAGAAGCTCGAGCAATTGCGCGCGCTGGAGCACGGCATACGCATTGCGGTGGTTCAAGTGAACTATGACAGCGTGGGTGTGGACGTGCCGGAGGATGTGGAACGGGTGGAGAAGTTGTTGACCGACAAACGGCTGTAGCAGTTGAAGTGAGACAATAGTCTGGCGCGGCTTTACAGATCAGCGATGAAATACATTTTTGTCACCGGCGGCGTGGTGAGTTCCTTGGGCAAAGGCCTGACAGCGGCGTCTCTGGGCACTCTATTGGAGAACCGAGGGTTGAAAGTGGCGCTGCAGAAGTTCGATCCTTACCTCAACGTCGATCCCGGCACGATGAATCCCTACCAGCATGGCGAGGTTTATGTGCTGGACGATGGGGCCGAAACAGACCTGGATTTGGGGCACTACGAGCGGTTCACCAACTGCAAGCTCACGCGGTTGAACAATCTGACCAGCGGACAGGTCTATCAGACCGTTCTCAATAACGAGCGGGAAGGAAAGTATCTCGGCAAAACGGTCCAGGTGATCCCGCATGTGACGAATGAAATTCAAAATCGAATTCATCTCCTGGCCGAGGCCTCGAAAGCGGATGTGATCATCACCGAGATTGGCGGAACCACAGGCGATATCGAAGGACTTCCGTTTCTGGAAGCCATCCGCGAATTTGCTCTCGAAGTCGGGTCGCATGATGCCCTGTTTGTGCACGTCACCTATGTGCCGTTCATTAAAGCGGCAGGCGAACTCAAGACCAAGCCGACCCAGCAATCCGTAGCCAAGCTGCGCGAAATTGGCATCGCGCCAAATATCCTCGTCTGCCGTTGCGAAAAGCCGCTCGAGAAAGAGTTGCGCCAGAAGATCTCACTGTTTTGCAACGTGCCCTTTGAAGCCGTCGTAGAGGAGAAGGACGTGGACCACAGCATTTATGAAGTGCCGCTGATGCTGCAGCGGGAGCGCGTAGACGAGTTGGTCTGTCGCCAGTTGCAACTGGATACGCCAGCGCCGAACATGTCGCATTGGCAGGACATCCTGCGCAAAATCATCGCCCCTCAGCAACGCGCCAGGATTGGCGTGGTGGGCAAATACATAGAATTGCAGGATGCGTACAAGTCGGTTTACGAGGCTGTTATTCACGGTGGAGTTGGCAATGATTGCGGTGTCGAGATTCAGAAGATCGATGCTGAAACGATCGAACGCGAGGGCCCGGACAAGGCGTTGCACGGGCTGGGGGGCATCCTGGTGCCGGGCGGTTTTGGGGCTCGTGGCATTGAAGGCAAAATCGCCGCTGCCCGATATGCGCGCGAGAACAAGCTGCCTTATTTAGGTTTATGCCTTGGCATGCAGATCGCCACGATCGAGTTCGCCCGGAACGTTCTCAAGCTTCCCAAAGCTCACTCGACCGAGTTCGATCCCAACACCGCGCATCCGGTAATCGCCATGCTGGACGAGCAAACCCGCGTCACGAAAAAGGGCGGCACCATGCGCCTGGGCGCGCAACCCTGCCAATTAGTTGTGGGCACCAAGGCAGCGCGGCTTTACGGCGCTTTCGTAGTGAATGAACGCCACCGTCATCGTTACGAATTCAACAACACCTACCGAGATCGATTCGAGAAGGAAGAGTTCATTTTCAGCGGTTTCACTCCGGACGGCAAACTGGTCGAGATCATCGAGCTGGCCAAACACCCGTTCTTCATTGCCTGTCAGTTCCATCCCGAATTTCACAGCAAACCGCACCAGCCGCATCCGTTATTCAAAGGGTTTATCGCCGCGGCGTGTGCCCGGGCACAGGGAGCGACCTGGTCCATTTAGGTGCTGCACTAATTTGCGTGTCCGCATTGCAAAAAGTCACGGCTGGAGCCAATGAATCGAATTTGTTGTTCCTTATCGCTGGCGGTCATGCAGTGATCGCTCACGGTCACCAGCGCAACACGTTCGATTTGGATTTCATCATCCGCCAGGAAGACACTGGGCAATGGCGGCAGTTGGCGTCAAGACTCGGGTATAAACTTTACCGCGAAGCTGCCACGTTCGTGCAGTTCAATCCCGGCAACACGCAAGATCAGCCGCTCGATTTAATGATCGTGAACTCCGAGACCTTCGGAAAGCTCGCGGCAGAATCGGTGCCGGCACCTCCGGGGACAGTCCCAGCCAGAATCGTCTCCTTGGCCCATTTGCTGGCGCTTAAGTGTCACGCCATCAAGCATGGTAGCGAGCGCCGGATTGTAAAGGACGCGGACGATGTGATACGTTTAATCCAGGCCAATCGGCTGGACATTAATGCCTCCGAGTGGCGCCAACTTTTTTTGAAACATGGCACCAGCGAGTTCTACGAAAAGATCCGGCGAGCCTGCGGCCAATCCTGATGCCGCTAAGCTAGAATTTCCTGACTGGAGCGGAATGGACGATTCCACAAAGCGGCTCGATACCAGCGCCGCTTTCGCCTTGTGCGAGGAGTACTCGCGACTTTTTCCTGCCACTCAAGAGGAGCTTGGCGAACGCGAAAAATGCGCGGTTGAATTTGTATTGTGATCACCACGGAGCTCGCTGAAGCAGTCCCACCAGCGCATGCTCCGTCTCCTATATTCATCAAAAACCCGTGACCTATTCTGACGTCATCCGATTTCTGTACAGCCTGCGTTGGTTTGGTGCCAAATTCGGGCTTGAGAACACGTTCAAATTGGCGGAGTTGGCGGGCAACCCGCAGGAGCGGCTGCGGTTCATTCACGTCGCAGGCACGAACGGAAAGGGTTCTACCTGTGCCATGCTCGAGAGCATTTACCGGGCGGCTGGACTACGGGTCGGCTTGTTCACTTCGCCGCACCTGGTTGCCTTTGGTGAGCGGATCCAAATCAATCGCGAACTCATCTCTCAATCCGAAATCGTCCAACTAGTCGCAGAGATGCAGGAGCTCTTGCGGCGCGGTTGGAGCCCCGGCGCAAGCGAGGCCCATCCGACTTTTTTTGAAGTCGTCACGGTCATGGCGTTGCGTCACTTCGCCATTCGAGGCTGCGACCTGGTGGTCTGGGAAACCGGCTTGGGCGGGCGACTCGACGCAACCAATATCGTCACCCCGCTGGCAAGTATCATCACCAACATTCAATACGATCACCAAAAGTGGCTGGGTGAGACCCTGGCCAGCATTGCGGCCGAAAAAGCCGGCATCATAAAACCGGGCGTTCCGGCTATCACCGCAGCTGATGCCCCGGAGGCTTTCGAAGTGATTGCGAAAACCGCGGTCGCACGGGAAGCCCCGCTGACCACGGTCTCGCGTGATGCGCTGCGCGAGCCGCCTCTGGATTCGATCGAATTGCCGCTGCTTGGTCACCACCAACGGATGAACGCAGCCGTCGCTCTCGCCGCAGTGCGCGTGCTATTACCTAAATTACCTGTGACCGAGACGGCTGTCCGGGCCGGCTTGGGCAAACTCTATTGGCCTGGCCGCTTGCAATTGATCACCCGAGCGACCGGGCAGCAGGTATTGCTCGATGGCGCCCATAACATCGGCGGCGCAGAAACGCTGGCGACCGCTTTGAAGCAATACTTTCCTGCAGCCAAACCGGCACTCATTCTTGGAATCTTGCGCGATAAAGATTGGCCGGCGATGTGCGAACTGCTGGCTCCGCTGGCTCGGCACATACTGCTCGTGCCGGTCCACAGCGAACGCACTGCCGAACCCCATGGGTTGGCCGAGGTTTGCCGCCGCGCCAATCCGGAAGCCTTGATTCGGGAGTGCCTCTCGTTTTCGGACGCCCTCGCCGACACGGCCTCAGATAAGTTTGTCACCATTGCCGGCTCGCTGTATCTGATTGGCGAAGCCATGGAAACTCTCGGTCTTGCTGCCGGAAAATCCGAAGACGAGCGCGCCCTCAATGAATGGGGCGCGCCCGCCGCCCTCTCATTAGGACTTCAAGCTTGAGCATGGCGGCTTCAGCACGGATCCGAGCGATCACCTTCGACGTCGGCGGCACGCTGATCGAACCCTATCCATCGGTGGGTCACATTTACGCCCAGGTCGCGGCCGGCAATGGGTATCCCGATATATCGCCGGTCAAGTTGAACGGCCGGTTTGCTGCCGCCTGCAAGGCGCGACCCAAGTTCCAGCATTCACGGGCGGCCTGGGCTGAGTTGGTCGACGAGGTTTTCTGCGGAATGACGTTGCGCAAGCCCAGCCGGACATTTTTCGACGAATTATACGATTGTTTCAGCCAGCCCAAATCATGGAGCCTATTTAAGGATGTCGTTCCCACTCTCACAGCGCTATCCAGTCAGAAATTGAAATTGGCGGTGATTTCAAATTGGGACGAGCGTTTGCGCCCGTTGCTGCGCCGACTCGATCTCGATCGATGGTTCGAGGTCATTGTGGTCTCGGCTGAAGCAGATTGCGCGAAGCCGGATGCGGCCATCTTCCATCGCGCGGCTGAACGTCTCAGGTTATCTCCGAATGCCATCCTGCACGTCGGTGATGACAGTGACCACGACGTCCACGGCGCCCATGCAGCAGGGTTTAACGCTTTGCTGTTGCGGAGATCCGGAAAACGACGTTCACGAGGCGTAATTACCTGTTTGGACCAGCTTTCCTCGGTTTGTAGCCGACCACTTCGTTAAAGAAAGAAGACCAACCCGAAATCGGAATTGGTTAGCAACCCCGTCGCTTTCGACCTTCGGCCCTCGGCCTTGTTTCGGGTTTCGGACCTAACCGCACTTAGTGCTTGCCGAAAAACGTGTCCATCAGCGATCCGCGTTCCGTAGCCACAGCAGTGCCGGGCTGAATGTGATGACGGGCAAACCAGCCTTCCGATGTCTCCAGCACAAACCGGATATTCTCCGATGCCGCCACCACCGGGTTGGTGTTGTTGGCCTCGAGCAGGTGGATTTCCTCAATGATGCCATCGGGATTAATGTAGGCAGCCGAAAGCGGGACCGGGCAATGTTTCATCCAAAAAGAGGCGCGCTGATTCCCGGGCAACGGAAACAACATCCCTTCATTCTCACCCAACCGGTTGGTTCGATACATCATCCCGGTCCGTATCTGCACTGATGTTAGCGCCAGTTCGGCATTCATTTGTTCCGGCCCGATGAAGATCTTCATCGTCTGCAGTTTGGGCTGCGCCTGCGTGGGTTCGCCAGGATCAGCCGGTGCGTTCACCGACGCATCCGCCGGCTTGCCGCAACCTCCAAGCATCAGAAGAGCCAGTGCGCAACCACAGCTAACAACCCAAGTCGATAGTTCGCTCATTGCCCTCGAGGATGCGATAAACCGATGTCAGATTCAACCGGGCAGTTTTCATGGCCTCACGATGCCTATCCGGACCCGCTTCCTCATATCGGTTTACAAGCCAATAGGATGCCAGGCCGTTTTATACTCCACTGTATCCAGAATCCAGTATGGATCTTCAGCTGGCGAGGCAACCCACTCCTCAGCACCAATCGCGTGACTGCAATAGCGCTTGAGGTTCAAAGCCGTGCCACTTTGAAGTTCTCTTCGCAAACCCGGGTCTCCTACTCCGTCCACGATAGCGTTCACGTCCATATGACCGGCAATGTGCCCAACCAAATCCTGTCGCCGTCCGGTCAGCAGGTTCACAACCCCGGCTGGCAGGTCGCTGGTGGCAAGAATCTCTGCAAAGGTGGCTGCCACCAGTGGACAAGTATCCGAAGCAAGCACGATAGCTGTGTTCCCGGTGAGGATCACGGGAGCCAGCAACGACACCAAGGGCAGCAGCGAGGGGAAATCCGGGGCCAACACCGTCACGACACCAGTCGGCTCAGGTGTAGTAAAATTGAAGTGCGAACTCGCGACCGGGTTAACGCAGCCGAACAGTTGAGAGTATTTGTCGCACCAACCCGCAAAATAGACCAGGCGGTCAGTCGTCAGCGCCACCTCGCGCTGCGCTTCCTTTGTTTCAGCCCCGGTGGAGCGCGTAATTTCATGAACCAATTCGCTCGACCGATTCTCAAGCATCTCGGCCGCACGGTAAAGAATTTGACCTCGCAAATAAGCGGTTTTTTTGGCCCAACCGGCGCTTGCAGCCCGCGCGGCAACTGCCGCATCGCGAAAATCCTTGCGCGAGGCATGGCACACGTTCTCGAGGATTGCGCCGGCAGGAGACAACGCCGGCAACCAGCGACCGCTTTCGCTCCGGACGAAATTACCGCCGATGAAAAGCTTATAGGTTTTGTGCACCGCCAGTCGTGTGCTCATCGCGGCAGAGATGGTAAAACGCGTGTTGCGGGATGTCGAGCAAGCCGTTGGGGTGTATACCCCATCGTGCTCTCGTGTGCAGGCCCCATAGTCGAGGGCGACTAAAATGCAGTTGGCTTGGCATCCTATGTGCCGGCGCACCGATGATTGTAGCCAGTTATCCAATCTGATATGGTCGCGCTCGACGAAATGCGATGGTGGTCGTGCTGCTCATTTAAATGGTGAGCGCCCTGGTGTTAACGCCGATGCTGCTGCTATGGAGCACGTTTCAGAAACCGACACGGCGCCCGATCGGGTGTCGGAGGCAAAGATGACACAAGCCGAACGAGCGGCTCGGCACGCTAATGCCTTCTCCGAACTGGGCCGCCGTTTGAGTTCGGCCACAAATCCTCGAGGTGCGGCCCAAATCATAGCCGAAGCCGCAGATGCGCTCTTTGGCTGGGATGCTTGCGTGCTGGATCTGTGGTCTTCGCGACAGAACACAATGGAGACGGTCTTCTGTGTCGACACCGTGAACGGCAAACGAACTGAGTTCGCTTTGCAGGAGCGGCAACCCGGTGCGATAGCATTCGAGGTGCTACGAGACGGAGCGCGCCTGATCCTGCGCAGCGACCCGCCTGCCTTCGAACAGGGGTTCATCCCATTGGGCGACAACAATCGGCCTTCCGCATCGCTGATGTATGTGCCTTTACGAGACGAACAACAGGCCATAGGTATTTTTTCCATCCAAAGCTATCGCGCAAATGCTTATTCAGAACAGGATCTAGCCACATTGCAGGCATTGGCTGAGCATTGCTCGGGTGCCCTGGCTCGCATCCGAGCGGAGGAGGAGATCCAACGGCTGAATCGAGAACTGCGGCGCCACCTGGAGGAGTTGCAGACTATTTTCAACGTCGCGCCGGTCGGCATCGCGGTAAGCCACGACCCGGAGTGTCGCACGCTTACTGGCAATCCAGCGTGCCAGGCCTTGTTTGGAGCCAACGGAGTCATTGTTTTGTCTGAGGCAGGTGATGCCGCAAAACGACCTTTTCGGCTTTTGCGCGATGGCCAGGAGATTCCTTTCGAGGAGATGCCGATGCAGCGGGTGGCGCGCCAGGGCGCGCCGGTTCGCGGGGAGGAACTGGATCTGGTATTCCCTGACGGACGAACGGTGAACACTTTGATTTCGGCCTCGCCGCTTTACGATGAAGCTGGGCGGCTCCGCGGCAGCCTGGCCGTGATCGTCGACCTGACGCAGCGCAAACGCGCGGAGCAGGAAATCTTGCGACTGAACGCCAACCTTGAGCAACGGGTGCGCCAGCGCACGGCCCAAATCGAGGCGATTAACAAGGAGTTAGAGGCATTTTGCTATTCGGTGTCCCATGACTTGCGGGCTCCATTGCGGAGCATCCGCGGATTTAGTGAAGTATTGCTGGAGCGGTACGCAGGAAACCTCGATGCACAAGGTCAGGAATTCCTGCGCCGCGCCTGCCAATCGAGCGTTCAAATGGACGTGCTGATTGAAGATCTGCTCAAACTGTCGCGCGTAAGTCGCAGCGAAATCCAATGGCAGAACTGCGATCTTTCCGCATTGGCGGATCGCATCGTCGAAGAACTGCGGCGCAGCGAACCACAACGCGCAGCGGAATGCCAAATCGCTCGTAACCTTCAGGCCCGTGGCGACCAAGGACTGCTGCGAATCGTGCTAGAGAATCTGCTGCAGAACGCCTGGAAATTTACGGGCAAGCAGCCGCGGCCACGCATTGAATTTAATATGACGAGCGACCCGCAACGGGCGTTTTTCATCCGCGACAACGGCGCAGGTTTTGATATGGCGCATGCTGACCGGTTATTTGGCGTCTTCCAACGGCTTCACTCCGCGAGCGAATTTCCGGGGACAGGCGTTGGCTTGGCCACCGTTCAACGCATCATCAACCGGCATGGGGGCCGAGCCTGGGCCGTGGGCGCGCCGAGCCAGGGGACCACATTTTATTTCACGTTGCCCGATCAGCCATTATGTTAGTATCAGTCTTAAAAGCGCGGAGGACAGCGACCTCCCCAGCGGTGACGCAACCGCGGAGCTTTCTGCAGAGTTCAAGCTTATGCCCGATCCGCTGAAAGTTTTAATTGTCGAGGATTCGGAGAACGACGCGCTGTTGCTCGAAATCGAGTTGCAACGCGCCGGTTACGTCCCGTCATGCCGTCGGGTTGAAACGAGGGAAGCGATGGAAGCGGCCTTGCAGCGCGAACGGTGGGACGTGGTAATCGCCGACTATGTGATGCCGAAGTTCCACGGCCTGGAAGCGCTGGAATTGGTAAAGTCACAAGGTCTCGATCTACCGTTCATCATTGTGTCCGGACACATCACGGAAGGGACTGCCGTATCCGCGATGAAAGCTGGCGCGCACGATTATGTGATGAAGGGGAACCTGGCACGGCTTGGGCCGGCGGTGGAGCGCGAGCTGCGCGAGGCGGAAGTCCGACGCGCCAGCCGCCGGGCGGACGAAAAGCTCAAAGTCGAGCAGGTGTTTCGCCAGGCGATCGAACACTCTGTTCCCGCCGGGATTACCGCGGTAGATTTGGAAGGGCGCCAGACCTATGTGAACCCAGCTTTCTGTGCGATGGTCGGCTGGCGTGCCGAAGAGCTGCTCGGAGCGCATCCGCCTTTTCTGTATTGGCCGCCCGGCGAAATAGAGGGGATCACGGAGGCATTCGCCAATGTGCTGAGGAGCGGCTCCCCTCCCGGCGGGCTGGAGCTGCGATTTCGCAAACGAACCGGAGAACGGGTTGACGTATTCCTGCAAATCACACCCTTGCGTGATTCATTCGGAAATATCACCGGCTGGGTCAGCTCGGTCTCCGACATCACCGAACGGAAGCGAGCCCGCGTCCGGCTCGCTGCGGAGCATACGATCACACGTCTTTTGGCCGGCGCGCAATCGCTCGAGGAAGCGGCTTCCGCAATTCTCGAATCGCTCGTGGGCAGTCTGGAGGTGGACGTGGGCGTGCTCTGGATGCCGGGAAAAACGGACGAAGCACTCCACGCTACCGTAATTCACCTCGCTTGTTCCACGGCACCGCTCGAAGCTTTCAAGGCGGTGAACTGCTCGGTGAAGTTTGGGCCGGGAGTTGGCCTGCCTGGCCAGGTTTGGCAGGAACGCAAGGGCGTTTGGCATGCGGACTTTCTCGACGTGGCTACCAAGGCACGACGGCAGACGGCCCAGGATGCCGCTTTGCAGAGCGGAATGGCGTTCCCGATTCAAAGCACGGGTACGTTGTTTGGAGTTATGGAATTCTTTGCCCTGCGCCGGCTCGAACCGGACCCGATCCTGGCCAACATGATGGGGGCGATTGGAAGCGAGATTGGACAGTTCATCCAAAGGCGCAGAGCGGAAGAAGCGCTGCGCCGGGCGCATGACGAACTCGAGTTGCGCGTCCAGCAGCGAACTGGCGAACTGAAATCGGCCAACACTAAACTTCAGGCGGCCATGGCCGAAAGGCGGCGACTCGAAAACGAGTTACTGGAAATCACCGAGCAAGAACGCCGCCGGATCGGTTTGGATCTGCACGATGATCTCGGGCAAAAGCTTTCCGGCATCGCGCTCATGACCAAAGGGCTGCAGCTTAAGCTAGCCAAGCAACAGACCGGCGCGGTCCAGGCTGAAGAAGCAGGCAAGATTCACCAGTTGATCCAGGAAGCGATGACGCACGCCAGCGACGTGGCGCACGATTTGGCGACGCTGGAGGCTGCCCAAAAAGATCTCCCTACGGCGCTGGAGCACCTGGCGGAAAGGGCGCGCGAGCTTTTTAGAATCGGCTGTCGATTTAAACCGGTGGGTAAGCTGCCGTCGCTCGAACCGCCCACGATCAACCAGCTTTATAAAATAGCGCAGGAGGCGCTCACCAATGCCATCAAACACGGCAAGGCCAAGCAAGTTGGCATTTCGCTCGCCAACGGCTCGGATCAACTCAGGCTAACGGTGCAGAGTGATGGCCGGCCATTTCCCGACCTGCGCGGCCAGCATACCGGCATGGGTCTGCGTATCATGAATTACCGGGCGAGCCTGATCGGCGCGTCGCTTGAAGTCAAAGCCAACGGCGCGCACGGCACGCGTGTCACCTGCGAGCTGCCGCTCAAGTAAGCGAACGGACTTTGGAGAGTCACGGATCTCCATGGTTTCGACGTCTGACGGTCCAAAGCGCGAAAATCTTTCGGGGAAGGATTACGATTAAGCCGGAACGATGCAGTTCAACCACGGATGGACACGGATGAACACAGATAAAGCCGATCTGGTCAACCATTTGCTTAGAACGCGCGTCGGTCACCCAATGGTGAGCTCAACCTCTCTTGCTGGGCTCCGAATTCATTCGGTAAATCCGTGTTCATCTGTGTTCATCCGTGGTTTTCCTGCTGCATGGTTACGGATTAGGATTACGATTACGATTAAGAAAAAAACCAGCCCCTCGCCTCCCGAGGAGGGGAGGGAGATCCCGCCGCGCGGTTACAGGTTTGCACTAGAATCCCAAGCGGAAAAATCGGGAGCCGTTCGTAGGTGCGATGGTGATCAGCGAGAAACCGTTGGAAACCAGAATCGGCTCGATTGCCGGCAGCCAGACCGCATCAGGACCCAGATTGGTGGTCGATAGGAGGGTGAATGAGTTCTCGCTGGTCAGCCAGGAAATCTGCATCACGCCGCGGCTCAGGAGCATGGCGCCGAGCGTGGGCGTCAGCAACCGATTGGCCGCGCCCGGGGTGGGAGTTCCAGGGAAGGATACGATGGCGCCGGAGCCGTCGGGGAATTTCCCCTGCGAAACACCACTCTCTTGCAGGCCAAAATCAACGGCATCGATCAGCGTCAGGTCAGGAGCATAGAGGCGAAGCGTCTCGCCGTTTCGATCGAGACTGAAAGCGACGTGATTTGGGCCCTGGCCAGGGTGGCCATCGGCTTGAAAGAGCACCCATCCCAGTGGGGCGATGAAACTCAGGGACGCGATTGGCGAATTGGTCATTCCGCTCAGAGAAGGATAGTCGGAGAGGAAAAGGTCTACCAAAGCGACCGGCAACGTACTGGCATTGTACAACTCGAGCCAGTCATTGCCAGTGGCCGGGGCAGCCATCCATTCATTGAGGCGGAGGTTGGCAGGATTGCCGAGCGCACAAGAGCTGGCATTAGGAGCACCGGGTGTAGGGGCAGCCAAAAGAGACCAGGACCCGCCGTTCCGACCGATTGAGAGATCGGCAACTTGAAAGCCGAAGTCGATCGAATCGGCGACCTGGCCGTTGGTTTCGAACAGCGTCAGGGTTGCACCGTCCGGATTCAGCACAAATCCGGTGTTGAGCTCCGGTTCGAGGTTGGTGGAAATGGCGCGGGACGGATCGCACCAGAGCGTGAGATACTGATTGGCGGAAATGACCGTGCCGGGCGGAAAGGTCCACTGGGCGGAGCCACTGCTCAGCGACATTCCGCTCAGGTCAAAATTCGTGGGAGCAGGATTATATAGTTCGAACCAGGCTACGGCGTGTCCGCGCGAATCTCGAACGGCCGAGACGTTGCGAGCCATAACTTCGTTCAAGACTGGGCCGGCATAAGAACTCAAGTAGTTGCTTGAGCCCGGACTGGCGGTTCCGGGAAAGCTAACAATGTTCGCGGAGCCATCCGGGAACCGGCCCGTGGAAATGCCGGCTGGTTGCGTGGCACAATTAACTCCGTCCAACTGAGCGCCAGCGGCATCGTAGATACCAATCGTGGTGCCCGAAACCGGGAGGTTTATATCCACGTGGTCGGGTCCGGGCAATTGATCGGCGAAGAGCTGGAGGAAGCCGTTCGGCGGCAAGAAGGCAAGCGCGCGGATCTGGAACAAGGAATTGGTCGCGGCAACATATATTCCTTTCAAGGCCAAAGGCGCATTGTTAGAGCGGTTATAGAGCTCAATCCAGTCAGTACCTCCCGCTGCCGGATTTGCCATCCACTCGTTAATGGAAACGTTCGTCAGCGAATCCAGGGCGGCGGGGATATTGTCGGCGTTCGGCGTGGGCACGGTCAGTTCCCATTGTCCGTTGACGCGCCCCAAGCTTAAGTCGGTGATTTGCTCGCCGAAAGAGAAGGCATCGACGCGGTTAGTATTGGCGTCATACAGAAAAACGCTTTCGCCGCTTTTGCCCAGCTCGAATCCGGTATGGAGACCGGGATCGTTGGTGGAGGAATCGCACCAGACTACGAGAAAGCCGCCGGCCACGATGGTGGTAGCGGGTGGAAAAACGAATTTGCGCGAGTTGCCGCTATTGCTGAGGCTCCAATTGGCAAGGCTGACATCGTTGGTCCCAATGTTTTTCAATTCGAGCCAGTCGGAGAAATTGGTGCCGTTCTGGACCGCGCTGAAATTAGAGGCCATCGCTTCATTCAGGACAACGGGTCCGATGGTTGGCGGGACTGGCGGCAATCCCGGAGTGCCGTTCGGCAAGGAGCTGGCTCGCCAGTTGGCGGGCGAATTGGGATCGCCATAGGGATCGATTATTTCGAGCGAGTACCCGCCGCCGGCAGCGGCGGTTGGCCAGCCGCCGGCATTATTGTACGTGACCGCGGTTACCGTCCTCAGATTGCGATCCAGAACGGCAATGCGCTCGCCGCCGTTATCGAGATTGCCGCCGTAATACCCGAAAACGGCAGCACCCGGATAGCGCGCCGCGAAGGAAGACGGGCTGGCATTATTTGCCAAAACCACGAGGGCGCCCGGCTGAATGACGGTGCCATTCGGAAACGTGTAGGTGATCCCTTGAAAGCTAAACCCACTCACGTCCAGCGGCGTCGCACCCAGGTTTTGCAGCTCGATAAATTCATAGGGGCTGCCTCCGGGCGGGTCGTACATGATCTCGGTGAAGGCCAAGGGAACGCCCAGGGTGGCGACGGCAAATTGGCCTTCAGTCAGGGCACTCCAGGTGGTGCCGGAGCGTGCCCGCGCATTGATCACCATGGATTGATTCAGCACCAGAGCGTTCGAATAAATCATGGCCTGCGGCGACACAGCCCCAGTGCCATAGACACGTGGATCGGCGCCGTTGGTGGTGTAATAAATTGGTCCAACGAGCGCAGTCATGGTCAAATTGAAACCGAATGGGACGTTACCGCCGGTTTGGTTGAATACGGGCGCCGCGACCGAGGGATAAAGACCGGCTGCGCGGAGTTGGTTCAACACAACCGCCGTGCGCTGCGGGAAATAGTTCGTGAGCAAGCGGCCTTGTTCGCCGAGCCAATTTTCGTTGCGCGAGTAGTACGGGGTATTGGTGTCGTATGATGGATACGGAAGGGGCGAGATGGGAAGTTTTCCACTGGGCACGGAGTTGCCCCACCGGGCGGACTCACCGACGATGGCCTTGGAGAGCTGGGCGGCGCGCGATTGCCAAATGGCGGCAACGGCATTGGTGGTGAGCACACCGTTATTGAACATAAACTTGTTGGCACGGTCGGCGAACAGAAGGCGGTACTCGGGATTGAGCACCAGATTGGCCTGGAGATTGCCGGGACTGACGCTATTGAGCGCGCTGCCAACGGGCGTATCATTGATGCCTTCCAGCGTGCGCTCATCGTCCCAGCAAAGGTACTCCCACAGCGCGCCGGGAACATTTTTGTTGTGAACGGCCACCCAGTTTTGTTCTGTGCCCCAATCCTGATTCGCGCCGTAGAACTGCAGCAGCATATAATCCACAAACTGCGGCAGGTCGAGGTATTGCTGGATTTGATTGTACTGGCTCAGATTGGCGAGGCCGGAATTGTTAAGGCCCATCAGCAGGTTGTACGCGGATAGGTCGCCATCCACCGACAGTTGGTTATCGGAGCCTTTGATGGAGTCGTAATCATCCGGGCTCCCACCGAGGTAAGCCGCGGCGAAATGCCTGTCGGGGTCTTCGCACGGATTGTAAACGCCCCAATACAAGCCGTTGATGTAAAGGTGAACGTAGCGGCTGTGCGAACCGAGATCGCCCATGCCCAACTGCAAATCTTTGTAGAACGGATCGCGGACCAACCCGCCGCGGGCGCGTTGAGTGGTGGAACTCGAGCCGTAAGGGGTAAGCGCATGCACCCAATGGTTATTGTAGTCGGCGCGGAGAACGATGCCGCCATCGAAACTCTTCAACGGGCTGTCGGGAAAGAATTGATAACTGAGAGAGCCCAGGCCGAAGTTGCTGCGGAATTTAAGCGCCAGCGGTTTCTTCATGGGCTTCTGGGCGCTGCCTCCGCCATGGATTTTGATGCCGCAATCGATCTGAAATCCCGGACTGCCGTCGGGCAGGAGCAACTCGGCCGAGCATTCGATTTCCGGACGGGTGGTGCCAGCGGGGGAATTGGTGTAGATGCCGGTAGGGCCGAACATCTCGTCCACCTTAACTGCGATCGACAATGAAGGAATTGCCAGGAGGTCACTTTGGATTTCGGAGGCGTAAGCTGGGTTGGTCACGACGAGCGGGTTCATTCCGTATTCCGAAGGCCAGCCGTTAATGCTCCAGCCGGTGGTGATGGGGAAGCCTGGCGGATTGGTTGGCTGGTTCAGCACATTGGTCAGGAAAACATAAGTATGGGTTTGAACGAGTGACGGCAGGCAATTAGTGGCGAAGGCGGCCGCACGCAAAACCGTGAGATGATCGATGGTAAGTGGATTGGTGTAGGTACTGCCGGTGGTGGCTTCCGTCGGTTGAGAACCATCCGTGGTGAAGCGTATGGTGGCGCCGGGAGTCACCGTCGTCAGCAACACATTGAAAGGCTGGTCGAAAAATCCGCGGGGCACGCTGAAATGCACATCGGCCACGACGCTAGTGATGGTGCTGCTGTCGTTGGGGGCTCCGGGTGTGGGGACGGCAAAATACTTCAATTGGTTGGTGGTGTCGTAGCCGTAGGAAAAATCGTTGCGCTGGGGCGGATAAGCCGGCGCGAATTCGGTCAGCACCTGGCGCGGGGATTCATTATCGAAAAGGCCCAGGTAAGTGCCGGCGACGGTGAGTGAAAAGCTCGTGTGCAATGGAGCCGTGTTATTGGGGGGCTTAACGTCCAGCCCATCGGCGAACAACACCAGGAACTGGCCCGCCGGAAGCAGGGCCGAAGGGAAGACCCACTTGTCCGGGACGCTTGGATCATCCGTTAGCGAGTAATCGGCCAGATTGACATCGTTGGAGCCGAAATTGTAGAGCTCGATCCAGGGATCGAGATTCCCGAACTGATCCATCAACCCGTTGGTGCTGATGTTTTTTGCCAGGAACTCATTGATGCGAACGGTGGGTGGAGCGGCGGCCGGATTCAGAAAATTGGTCCAACTTCCACCAGCAAAGTGGTTGGGCGGCGTGGCGGTATCGGTGATGCCGTTCGCGGCGGCCCACGCGAACTGGATAAGACCCGCAGCAGGCAGCGCGAATTGGAAAAAATACGGGCCGTTGCCGCTCCCAGTCAGGTTGGTAGCGGCCACGCCGTTCATCAGCAGGGCGGAGGCGTGCACGCCAACAACAACTTTACTGAAGGTCACCTGCACCTGGCTCAATCGGCTCACCGTGATACCCGGAGCCGGGAGTAAATCGGTTACAACGGGCGGCACGGTATCTTTAAGGGTATACGTCCAAGTGGATCCGGGCGCGAAAGCATCGAAAGGATTACCAGAAAGATCGCTGATGCTTTGGCCGGCATCCCAGCCAATGGTGACGGTTCCAGGAGCAGGTTGGGTAAAGGTGAACGTGTAATTCGAGACGCCACCGCTCGCCGGACTAACCGAAGCAGCCGGCTGTCCGTTTATGAGGAAATCGGCAGCATTCACAAAAACGACATTTCGGTTGAACGTGACCTGGACCTGGGTCAGTGCGCTGACGGTGCTTCCGGGAGGCGGACTGGCCACGGCCACGGCAACTTGCGCCAGCACAGTGACGGTGGCGACCTGGCTGGTCACGGCACCGGCGGAGTTGGTGGCAATCAGGCGGTAATCGGCGGCATCGGTGTAGGAAAGGGCGGCGAAGGTGAGCGTGTTCGAACGTGAACCGCTCACATCACTAGTATCGGTGGCATTGACAAAAACGCCGTTCGTTCCTTTCTGCCACTGATAATAAGAAGGGAGCGAACCGGAAAAGCCGACGATCAACTGTGCTGACGCGCTGAGTGGTTGGGTCGTCGAAGCTGGTTGGATAGCGATGTTTGGAGGAAACAGTGGGGGCGTGCCATAGGGCTGCACGGTAATGCTGCCGGACCCGCCAGCGGCGAAGTTCGTGGGAAAGTTTCCAGTTAGTTCGGCGTAATAATGGGTTCCCGAACCGAGTGCTACGCCGTTGATTAACACGGAACTGAATGCGCAATTCTGGTGCAGGACCATTACCGCGCCGTTGGTAAGCGTGAGCGAACCGGCGTTATTCATGTCGTAGGCGGGCTCGAACCAAACCGGGCCGGGGACATTGAGCACCGAGGAATCGAGCGGCAGAACGTAGTTGGGATCGAGGAGAATACTATTGGTTCCGAGGGAATTCAAACCGGGCGCAAAGAGCCAGCCGGCTTTGACGATCCATTGGCCGGAAAAGGTGTTGGAGTTGCCGGAGACCTGCTGGGCCACGGCGTTGCTGGCCTGCATGATCACTAGCACTCCGGTTCCCGTGAGTTGTCCAGTGAAGTTCATGCCACGCAGCGGCTTTGCGGCTCCGCCACCGTTGTCGCCGGCGCAGAGATAAGATTGTGACGCGACCTGAACTTTCCCGGTGATAACGAAGACGGCATCGTCGCCGGCATTGAGCACTCCGCCGTTGAGGATTAGACCCGGACCGCCGCTGACGCCCGGGAAATTCAGGATCGCGCCGGGCTGTTTCATGCGCAGCTCGGTATTGGTGTTGAGCGTGAGAGAGTCGCCGGGAAAGGTCTGCAAGCCGGCGACGGCCGGATTCCGGATGCGGGTGTTATTCTTGTTGTTGCCGAAAGGCGTTCCGTTCGCGAGGCACTGATAAGCGTTGCCGGCAAGCGGTGCAAAAAAGTTCGTGCTGGCGACGTTGGTTTTCCAGATGGCGGCCGTCCAATCGGCACCGGCTCCCTCGACGTTGGTCGTGGTGAGCGTGGCGGCGCAAGCACTTGCACCGGCCAGCGTCAGGAGAACGATTGTAGTGAGGAACGATTTCAGCGGGCCCATTCGATCACGTAAACAAAACCCCGCTGTGGCATCCCTAGGAGTATTACGGAAGCAAGCGTACTAAAGCAAGTAAAATAAGCTGTGACATTAGACCTGGGGCAGCGCGGCATTGAATTCTTGCATTACGAATCCTTGATACTGGAATGGGGATCGGCGATTTGGCGATTGTGATTGGCAGCGAGGTCATTCATTTGTGATTGAGTGGAGGCGCTTCATTTAGGAGAAAAAACATGCCAGGAAGCAGGGAAGAGGAAAAAATTAAAGAGCCAGGCAAAGGGACAGAAAGAAGACCTAAAATTTCGGGTTTGCCAGTTTCGGCCCGCGCCTGTCATCTTTGCCCCCGGTTTATGAAGTACCGTTGGTCACTGGCCGTTCCGCAACCCTTGCTTGCGGGCCAGTTGGCGAATCAACTCAAGCTTCCGCCGTTGCTAATGCAATGCCTGTTGAACCGCGACTTCACTGAACCCGACCCAATTACCACTTTCCTGCAGCCCCGGCTGAAACAGCTGGCAGATCCGTTCCTGTTGCCGGATATGGCCGCAGCCGTGGACCGATTGATGCTCGCACGCGAACGGCAGGAGCAGGTAATTGTTTTCGGCGATTACGATGTCGACGGCGTCACATCCACGGCACTGTTGCTCGAAGTACTGCGAGCGCTGGGCTGGTCCGTTGAGTATTATCTGCCGCACCGGATGGACGAGGGGTATGGATTGAGCCAGGATGCGGTTGAGAACTGTCTGCGAAAGATTCCCGCCCGGCTGCTGCTGGCGGTCGATTGCGGTTCAACGACGGTTGATTCAGTTGCGTGGCTGCGCCAGCAAGGGGTGGCGGTCATCGTGCTGGATCATCACCAGGTGTCCAACCCGGCGCCGGCCGCGGTAGCGCTGGTCAATCCGCACCGGCGTGAGCAGGACGCCAACGGCGAGAGCAGTAGCGCGGCCGGCAACGACCAAGAGCATGCTCCTTTTCGCGAGCTCTGTTCGGTGGGCCTTGCGTTCAAGCTGGCGCATGCGCTGGTCAAGCGCGGGCGGGCGACAGGTCTGCCGGGAGCAAACGAATACGACCTGCGACCGCTGCTGGATCTTGTCGCGCTTGGAACCATCGCGGATATTGTGCCATTGATTGGCGAAAACCGGATCCTGGTCTCTGCCGGATTGCAGCGGTTGAACACGACCACCCGACCCGGGTTGGTGGCGTTGAAAAAAGTGGCGCAATGCCCAACGCCGGTCGGGGTGCATGAGGCCGGCTTTCAGCTTGCGCCACGGCTCAATGCCGCGGGCCGGCTCGAAACCGCCGAGTCTGCGTTGCGTTTGTTGCTCGCCGGTGATTTGAACCAGGCACTCCCGCTGGCCAAAGCGCTCGACGCCATCAACCGCGAGCGCCAGAAACTCGAACGAACCATCGTTGAGCATGCCGTCGCGACAGTGAACGCCCGTTTTAAACCCGAAACCGACTTGGTTATTGTTGAAGGCCAAGCGGAGTGGCATGTGGGAGTGGTCGGCATTGTGGCGGCGCGCGTCCTCCAACGGTTTTACCGGCCGACGATCATCGTAGGCGGGGACGGCGAACATTGGCGCGGGTCGGGCCGCAGCGTTCCCGGATTCGATCTCGGCGGCGCGTTAAGACACTGTGGCGATCTGCTGGTGCGGCACGGCGGACATGCGATGGCGGCTGGGTTGACAGTGCAACCGGACAAGCTCGGGGAATTGCGGGGGCGCTTGAACCAATTGGCGGCCGTTGCACTTAAGCCGGAATTGCTCCGTCCGGCATTGCAATTGGATGCGGAGGTTGGGCTGGAAGAGATGACGCTGGAATGCCTGAAGCATCTTGGTCAACTGCGGCCCAGCGGACAAGGCAACCCGGCAGTGCAGTTTTGCGCCCGGAATGTAAGCCATCAACGGCCGCTCCAACGGCTCGGCCCGGAAAAGCAGCATGTTAAGATGTGGGTCACGGACGGGACCACGACGCAGGAGGCAGTTTGGTGGGGCGGCGGAAACGAATCATTGCCCGTGGGCAGGTTTGACGTGGCCTTCACGCCTCAGGTGAATGAATATAATGGGCGTCGGTGTGTGCAGTTGAAGGTAATCGACTGGCGGGCGGCGGAGGCGGGAACGCGCGGGAGCGTCGGTGTTTAAGAATGGATGCTCTCGTCATTGTAGACCTGCAGTATGACTTTCTGCCCGGCGGCGCGTTGGCCGTCCCGGATGGCGATGCCGTCTTGCCGCTCATCAATCGGCTCCAACGACAGTTCAAACTTGTCGTGGCGACGCAGGATTGGCATCCGGCTAATCACGGCAGCTTCGCGGTCAATCATCCAGGCCGAAACGTTTACGAACAAATCAATCTGAACGGCCTGTCGCAAACGCTCTGGCCGGTTCATTGCGTCCAGAACACGCGCGGGGCGGAACTGGCACTGAATCGCGATCGCATTGCGCGAGTATTTCAGAAGGGCACGGATGCGGGAATCGATAGTTATAGCGGTTTCTTCGATAACGGACACCGCCGCGCCACTGGGTTGGGTGATTGGCTCAAAACCAAGGATGTTGACGAAGTCCACATTTGCGGTCTGGCAACGGATTATTGCGTAAAATTCACGGCCCTGGACGCAGTGGGTTTAGGACTTAAGACCAGCGTCATCATTGATGCTTGCCGGGGTGTGAACTTACGCCCGACCGACGTGGACGGGGCAATCGCGGAAATGAAGCAAGCAGGGGTCTTGGTGGTCACGGTGAGCGAGATCAAGACTTAGACAAGCTGTCATGCCAGCGCAGCGCAGCCCGTAGCGAGTCTCGGCTGCTTGACTTACTACTTCGCAAGCCTGTTAAATACTGGCTCGGCCGAACGGCCCCACCCGATCGCATGAACATTGCTAACTCCTCAGCAAAAATGTCACTGGTTCCGGAGAACCGGCTTTACCTGCTCGCCGTTATAGTAAGCGCAGCGCTCACGACGTGGTGCTATGCGGCAACGGATACAGCCGAGATTAAGGTAGTCACTGCCCCGGAAACAGCCACCACAGATTCTTTCTACATGGGCAATCGATCACCGCTGCAACCGTCCCCGCTAATGAAGCTGCCCATTGGGAGCATCACACCGAATGGCTGGCTGCGCCATCAACTCGAATTGGAGGCCGAGGGTATGATCGGTCACCTCGAAGAAATTTCGAAGTGGTGCAAATTCGACGAGAACGCCTGGGCCAACCCCGAAGGCCAGGGCCATAGCGGATGGGAGGAGTTGCCGTATTGGCTGAAAGGTTACGGGGACCTCGGTTACGTGCTGAAGGATCCCACCATCATCGCCCATGCGCGCAAGTGGATCGACGCGGTGCTGGCCAGCCAGGAAGCCGATGGGTGGTTCGGACCGCGCGGCTTGAAAACCGGGCTGAAAGGCAAACCCGATCTTTGGCCGCACATGGTGATGTGTAATGTGCTCCAGTCGTTCTTCGAAGCCACTGGCGACGAACGTGTGCTGCCGTTTCTTACGCGTTATTTCCGCTGGCTCAACGCGCAGCCTAGTGATGATTTTAGCGCCGGTTACTGGCCCAAAATCCGGTTCGGAGACAACATCGAGACATTGTATTGGCTCTACAATCGCACCGGCGAAACGTGGATGCTCGAGCTCGCGAAACGAATCCACGACAACATGGCACGCTGGGATACCGGCGTGATCAACTGGCATAATGTCAACATTGCCCAAGGTTTTCGAGAGCCCGGGGTCTACTACCAGCAGGCGCACGAATTGAAGTACCTCGACCAGGCGGAGCGTAACTACGACACGGTAATGGACACGTATGGCCAGTTCCCCGGCGGGGGCTTTGGAGGCGACGAGAACTGCCGACCGGGTTACACGGACCCGCGGCAGGGATTCGAGACCTGCGGGATCGTCGAGTTCATGCATAGCTTCGAAATGCTGACGAAGATTTCCGGTAACCCCGTTTGGGCGGATCGCTGCGAAGAACTCGCTTTCAACTCGCTACCGGCGGCTCTCACACCGGATCTCAAAGGGCTGCACTACCTGACTTGCGCAAACCAGGTGCAATTGGATAAGGGCAACAAAGCTCCCGGCGTGCAAAACGAGGGCACGATGTTTTCCTATAGTCCGGGCGAGGTCTATCGTTGTTGCCAGCACAACGTTTCCCACGGCTGGCCTTATTACGCTGAGGAGCTGTGGCTGGCGACTCCCGACCGAGGATTATGCGCTTCGCTTTATGCCGCAAGTGAGGTTAACGCGAAAGTCGGGGACAATGTCGCGGTAAAGATCAATGAAAGCACCGATTATCCTTTCGATGAGAGCGTCACGCTTAAAATCGCGCCGTCGCAACCGGCAAAGTTTCCTCTGTACCTGAGAATCCCGCGCTGGTGCTCCAAGCCTTCGTTAAAAATCAACGGCACGGCGGTTCGCGTGAACGCAAAGCCGCTAAGTTATGTCGTGATTAACCGTCGTTGGCAGGAAGGGGATACGTTGGTCCTGCATCTTCCAATGCATTTGGGTGTGCGTGATTGGGAGAAGAATAAAAACTCTGTTTCAGTCGATTATGGGCCGTTGACGTTCTCACTCGACATCGGTGAGCGTTGGACGCGATATGGAAGTAACCAAAGCTGGCCGGAGTTCGAAGTGTTCCCCACCACCGCCTGGAACTATGGCTTGGTGGTCGATCAGAAACATCCCGACCGCAGCTTGCGGCTCGTGCGCAAGGCAGGCCCAGTGGCTGGACAGCCCTTCACAGCCGAGGCAGCGCCAATCACCATACAAGCCAAGGCCAGAAAGATCCCGGCGTGGAAACAGAACGCTAACGGTCTGGTAGGCAAGATCCCACAGAGCCCGGTCCAGACCAGCGAACCGATAGAGAAGGTGGAACTCATTCCGATGGGCGCAGCGCGCCTGCGGATCACGTCGTTTCCGGCAGTGAGATGAAGACAGGAAAACTGGGGACAGGTAAATGAAATCAAATCTTTACTTAAATAATATGAGAATAAGAGCTGTACCGTGTGCGTTTATAATCTCCTTTCTGGCTGTTTCTTTTCGTGTCGAGGCTGCCTGGCAGACAGGTGCAGGACCGCTTAAGACGCGGTGGGCGAAGGAGGTTTCCCCTCAAAATGCTTTGCCGGATTACCCCCGCCCGCAAATGGCCCGTTCCGATTGGATGAACCTGAACGGACTGTGGGACCTGGCAGTGGCGCCGAAAGATGATCCTAAACCAGGTTCGTTCACCACTCAGATTCTTATCCCGTTTCCAATCGAGTCCTCGCTCTCCGGCGTGATGCAGCGCGTCTCCGAGAACGATCGCGTTTGGTACCGCCGCAGCTTTGACATCCCCCGCCGATGGCGCGGGCGCAGCATCCTGCTCCATTTTGGCGCGGTCGACTTTGAGGCCAAGGCCTGGCTTAACGGCAAGGAACTGGGCGAGCACCGCGGCGGTTATGACGGCTTCACCTTTGACATCACCCCCTCGCTCAGCCCCGACGGCCACAACGAACTGGTTGTATCGGCGTGGGACCCGACCGACGCCGGCACGCAGCCGCGAGGTAAACAAGTCCGCAAACCCGGCGGCATCTGGTACACGCCGACCAGCGGGATCTGGCAAACCGTTTGGATCGAACCCGTCAGCGCCGCCCATATCAACGACCTGAGGATCACACCCGATCTGGATCGCAATTCCGTCACGATCCAGCCGGTCACGACGGCTCTGCTCGGGGCTTACACCATCGAAGCGAGCGTGCATGACGGTCTCCGCAAGTACACCGTCTCCGAGCGGCCCGGCCAACTCATCAGAATTGAAATCAAGAACGCCAAACTTTGGTCCCCCGAGCATCCGCACCTCTACGACCTGACAGTGTCTCTAAAGCTCGGCAGCCGCACGGTTGACAAAGTCGAGAGTTACTTCGGCATGCGCAAAATCTCGCTGGGCAAGGACCAAAACGGGTTCACGCGCCTGATGCTGAACAACGAGCCGTATTTTCAATTCGGACCGTTGGACCAGGGCTTCTGGCCCGATGGCATCTACACCGCCCCGACGGACGCGGCGTTGCGTTCTGACATCGAGACCACCAAAAGGCTTGGCTTCAATCTTGCCCGCAAACACGTCAAAGTTGAGCCGGAACGCTGGTATTATTGGTGCGATAAACTCGGCCTGCTCGTCTGGCAAGACATGCCGAGCGGTGACCGCTACATTCGGCCGCGCGACGCCGACATTGAGCGGTTGCCGGAATCGTCTACCGAGTTCGAGCAGGAACTGAAAGCACTGGTGACCGGCCGCGGCAACCATCCCTGCATCGTCATGTGGGTGCCTTACAATGAAGGCTGGGGTCAATGGAACACCGCTCATGTCGTTGACCTGGTCAAACAACTCGATCCGTCGCGGCTGGTCGATGATGCGAGCGGTTGGACCGATCGCCATGTGGGCGACGTGAATGACATGCACAAATACCCCGGCCCGGGCGCACCGGAACCGGAGCAAAACCGTGCCATTGTGCTGGGCGAGTTCGGTGGGCTCGGCCTGCCCATCAGCGGGCATACCTGGCAGGCGGAGAAGAATTGGGGCTACCGCAGTTTCACAAACTCCGTCGCGCTGACTTCCGCATACCTCGATTTGACCTCGAAACTTTTCCCGTTGATCCACGAAAAGGGTTTATCCGCCGCGGTCTATACCCAAACCACGGATGTCGAGGTCGAGGTTAACGGACTCATGACCTACGATCGAGAGCTGATCAAAATGGATTTGAAGAAGATCTCGGAAGCCAATCGCCAGCGATTGACCTATGGATCGGGCGCGGTGACACCTGCAGACAAAACCAATTCTGCAAAATAGTTTATGCACAAGCCAAACGCGCGGGAGCATTTCAGTAACACCCAGCTTCAGCGGGGTGTTACACCAGGGCAAGGACACGGAAGCTATTTCACCTGGATACTCCCTGATTGTGCAACTCGAACGTCCGACCCCGTAGCGCAGGCCTCCGAGCCTGCTGTATCGCAGGTTTCCAACCTGCGAAGGCCGGTTCGCGGCCAAGTGCGTTGCCGACTGGAAGTCGGCGAAACAGCAGGCTTGGAGGCCTGCGCTACTTCCACGTGTGATAACCTCTGCAATTCGGCGATAGTAGGGATGTCGTCCTCGGCGTTGCTATTTCGCGTCTTTGCGTCTTCGCTGTTTGTTCTTTTCGCCACGTTCACCTTGGCGGCTTCCCCTGCCTCCGACCTCTATTCCGTTCTTGATTTCGGCGCCAAAGGAGACGGCAAGAGCGATGACACCACCGCATTCCAGAAGGCGCTTGATACGGCCAGCCAGGCAGGCGGCGGCGTGGTCTATGCCCCGCGCGGCAATTATTTTTTTGCAGGCCACCTTACGATTCCGAGCGCGGTTACTCTCAAAGGCGTTTGGGAATCCGTGCCTTCACATGTCGGCCTGCGCAACCGCGGCATGGCCAAACCCACGGATGACGGCACAACGTTCCTCGTCACCGAAGGGCGCGGCAAGGAAGAAGGTCCGGCGTTCATCACTTTGAGCCAGAACAGCACGCTCAAAGGCGTCGTGCTTTATTATCCCGAACAGAACGCGACGGCAGAACCCGCGCCCTACCCGTGGGCCATCGCCATGCGTGGGAAAAATCCCGCCGTGCTCGGAGTCGAACTGCTAAATCCCTATAACGGTATTGACGCCGCGCATAACGAGCGGCACCTCATCCGCGATGTTTCCGGCCAACCGCTGCGCCGCGGGATTTATGTGGACGACATCTACGACATCGGCCGCATCGAAAACGTGCATTTCAATCCCTGGTGGACGATGAACCCGCAGGTCTTCCACTGGCAGCAGGAGCATGGCGAAGCTTTCGTCATCGGCCGCAGCGATTGGCAATATATGTTCAACACTTTTTGCTTTGGATATAACATCGGTTACAAATTCATCCAAACCCGCGCCGGCGTTTGCAACGGCAACTTCCTCGGCATCGGCGCCGACGATTGTTTCACGGCGGTCGTCGTTGAGAATGCGGCGCCGATGGCCCTGCTGATTTCGAATGGCGAATTCGTTTCGTTTCACGGCCCGGACCCGACGATGGTTCGCGTTGAAAACAGCAACTCCGGCAGCGTGCGCTTCGTGAATTGCGCGTTCTGGGGCCCGTGCAATCAAATCGCAAAACTCGCCGGCCGCGGCACTACCGGGTTCAGCGATTGCACTTTCATGCAATGGGACCACAAGAACGAAGGCCGACCGGCGCTCCAGGTTTCAGGCGGGTCGGTCCTTGTCCGCGGTTGTGAGTTCCAGCAGGACAAAACTCAAATCGAGCTGGGCACAAACGTCCTTCATGCAGTCATCTCGGACAACCTGATTAAGGGCAAGCCGCGGCTCCTCAATCACAGCAAGCTATCAGCGAGCCTGGGCACAGACACGGAGCAATGAAGCTATGATGAAAACCTCGGTTTTGGCAGTGCTTCTGTTCAGTTTGTTCACGTCGGCTTTTGCTGCCGCACCTTTGCTGTTTTACGTCGCTACCAACGGCAACGATCAATGGTCCGGTCACCGGGACTCACCGAATGCATCGAATGGTGACGGTCCCTTCGCGACGTTGTCACGAGCGGTCGACTCTGTTCGCCAGGCAAGGCGGATACCGACAAACTGGCCGGCCATCATTTTCATCCGCGGAGGCGTTTATTACCTGAAGGAACCACTCGAATTGAAACCCGAGGACTCGGAGGTGACGTTTGCCGCGTACCGCAACGAGACGCCGGTCCTGAGCGGTGGCCGCCGCATTACCGGATGGAAACCTGTGACGGTTGATGGAAAAAACCTGTGGGCCGCGAATGTCCCTGAAGCACGTGGTGGCAATTGGTTTTTCCGCGAGCTCTGGGTGAACGGCAGGCGAGCCGTGCGCGCTCGGCATCCGAACCACGGCTATTTCAGTGTCGCCGGTTTGCCGGAAGAAACCAAAGAATGGACGCAGGGCCAATCACGATTCACTTTCAAAGATGGCGACCTGAAGGATTGGAAAACTATAACCAACGCAGAAATCCTGGTGATGAACCGATGGGTCGAGTCACGCCTGCCCGTTGCGAGCGTGGATGAAGCACAGCATCTCGTCACGTTCACCAAGCATTCGGTTTTCCAACTGGCTACTAACGATCTTTATTGGCTGGAAGGCGCTTTTGAAGCCCTGGATGAACCCGGCGAGTGGTATTTGGATCCCATCGCCGGAACCTTGTATTACCTGCCGCGTTCGGGAGAAAACCTCGAACATATCGAAGCCGTAGCACCGGCGATGAGCCAGGTTGTCCGCTTTACCGGCAACCCGGAAGCCGGCCAGTTCATCAAGCGGATCCAGTTTCGCGGTCTGACCTTTGCGCATACCGAGTGGTGCTTTCCGGCCGGTTTCGAAAGCGGCAAAGCGAAACCTGAAATCTGGCCGCCACCCAAAGCCGACGTAGGCGGATTTGGCCAGGCCGCCGTGGGCGTGCCCGGTGCCATACACGGTGATGGCGTGCGGGATTGCGTTTGGGAAGCGTGCACTTTCGAGCACCTGGGCGATTACGGTTTGGAACTGGCGCGTGGCTGCTGTGGCAACTGGATCGTTCGGTGTAACTTCTCAGACCTGGGCGCGGGCGGCATTAAGCTCGGCGAGACCGCCATTCGTCATGATGCAGCGGATCAAAGCAGATCTAATAATGTCAGCCATTGCGAGATTCGCGATGGCGGCAAAATGTTTCCGAGCGGCATCGGCATCTGGATCGGCCAGTCACCAGACAATAGCCTTACGCATAACCTCATCCACGATTTTTATTATACGGGAATCTCCATCGGCTGGACGTGGGGCTACGGACCCGCGGCGGCTACAAACAACTACGTCGCTTTCAATCACGTCCACCACATCGGCATCAAGGCCGATGGCGACGGCCCTATCCTGAGTGATATGGGCGGCATTTACACACTCGGCCAGCAGCCCGGCACCCGCATCCTTAATAACTTGTGGCACGACATTGCCGGACTGCGCTACGGCGGCTGGGGGATTTATTTCGATGAAGGCAGCAGCAGTATTGTCGCCCGCAGCAACGTCGTCTACCGCACCACCCACGGCGGCTTTCATCAGCACTACGGCGCCACCAATTTTGTCCAAAATAACATCTTCGCGTTTGGCCGCGATCAACAGCTCCAGCGCACCCGACCTGAGCCGCATCTCAGTTTTAGTTTCACCACCAATATCGTCTATTTCGATTCCGGTGTGCTCCTGGGCGGCAATTGGTCCAACGACAAGTATGTCATGGACCGAAATATTTATTGGGATTCACGACTGAAACCCGGCTCCACCGAAATGTCTTTCGCCGGAGCCACCTTCGACCAATGGCGTGTCCGGGACCATGACGTCCACTCCATCATCGCCGACCCGCTATTCGTCGCGCCGCAAAAGTACGACTTCCGCCTCCAGCCCGGTTCACCCGCCCGGAAATTGGATTTTCAGCCGATCGATTTGCGGCCAGTGCCAAAATAATTGGACTCAGCGCCAGCAAAGAACAGTGTTGCCCTAACCAGGGCCGGATCACCTGAGGCGCCTGAGGCCCGGTCACTTGGCATTTGACGCCACCCGAGCTACATTATGTTTAGCAGGTAATTTAGCTGCACTTTATGGAGACGAAAGCCTTTACCTTTTTGCTCGTCGAAGACGACTTGAACGACATCTTCCTGGTCAAACGGGCCTTCAAAATGGCGCAGATTCGTAACCCGCTGCAGGTGGTGACTGACGGCCAGGAAGCCATCAGCTACCTGAAAGGCGAAGGCAAGTACGGTGATCGGCAATTGCACCCGCTGCCGAAGCTGATCGTAATGGACATTAAAATGCCCCGAAAGTCCGGGTTTGAAGTGCTCGAGTGGGTGAAGGGTGCGAGCGGCCCGTTGCGCCGCATACCGGTGGTCATCGTTTCCTCTTCTGACAATCCGGATGATATTAACCGGGCCTATGAGCTAGGCGCCAACGCCTACATGGTAAAACCGATGGACTTTCACGCGGTCGAACACCTTTTCGAGTCCATCACGCATTACTGGGGCCTGGAATGCGCCAAGCCGGAGTTGGAAGTGGCGTAGAACCGGCATTGACCTTGCACGGCTCAGCTCCTGACCTTGGCGCTGATCTTGCCGACGAGCGCCGGGGCGGCGGCTGCGGCTGAAGATAAGGGTTTCGGAGCGCGAGTTTTAGTGTTCTGCAAACCTTTATGCAACCCTGGCAACTGAATTATCTCTATTAAACTAAAGTTAATGAACAAACGAACTCAAGTTTGACATTATGACAGCCGCGAGGCAGCCTTGGATTGGCAGTAAATCGATCGTTTATGAAACCGACCTTCCCGCTGCTGGGCTCGTTAATCTTGCTCACCCTTAATCTCCAAGCTGGTCCAGAAACAATTGTCCGTGAGCGGGCGAAAGAATTGAGCAACCAGAATAATGTTCGCCAGGGAGTGGCGCCCCCAACTCAACCAACTCCGGGAACTGCCAATGCCGCGACTGCCGCGCCCAAGCCGACACCGGCGCTGAGCAGCCTACAACTGGAACTGGCAGCGATTAAGCCCGGATCAACCATAACCGCCGATCAAACACAGAAACTCACTTCTGATATAATGGCCGGTGCTTTGACGGCAAAACCGTCCCCCGCCTCAGCCGGCAAGCTAGCGCAGGATCTCGCGGCAGCGCTCGCAGAAAAACCTCTGGCGGTTGATAAACGAGCGCGTTTTGCCCAGGAGTTGGACGCCATCCTCAACCCGGCCAAGTACCCCCAGGCAAAACCGGACGGCATCTTCGCCGACGTACAAGCAATCTTCCAGGAAAACGGGCTTCAGCGTACCAAGGCCGTCGCGATCGCCGATGATGTGCGCGCCATTTCGCGTGAAATCCAGCGCGGCGGAGCGCAGTAAACAAAGTGCGTGGTTTTGATCGAGTGCGTTCCTCGAACCTCGGCCCGAGGCAACCGGCCGAAATGTCGGCAGTGATCGAGATTCTCAGTGCTTCGCTGCACTGCGTCGGGCAATGCTTTACTGGCTGCGTCGCGTCGAACCGGTCGTGGCTGGCATCGTGCGCTATCGCGCTGCTCGCACCGCTACCCAATCTTATGGCGGACACAAATCAAACCACGGCGAATCGCTGGCTGGCCAAAGCGGACCTGGCGCCCGCGCTCGCGGTGCCGGGCTCGAAACAGGCCTGGGAAAAGCAACGAGCGAAAATCCGCACGGAGCTATGGACGCTTCTGGGTGATTTGCCGCCGCGGCCGAAAGTTCCAAAGGTCATTACAGTTTCGCGTGAGGACCGCGGTGATTTCTCCGTCGAAAAATTCCAGTTCGACAATGAAGCCGGCGCCACAGTGCCCGGATATGTGCTGGTGCCGAAGAATCGGAAAACCAAAGCGCCGGCGATTTTATTTTGCCACTGGCACGGCGGCGATTACGAAATCGGCAAAGAAGAACTATTCCAAACACGCCACACACCTGAGGAGTTCGGACCTACCTTCGTCCGCCGTGGTTTTGTCGTGCTGGGGATCGACGCCTATTGCTTCGGCGAGCGGAACGGCCAGGGCCCGGGAGGGCCCGAGGAGAAGGGAAATAACGGCGAGCTCAGCGCGAGCAAGTTCAACCTATGGGCCGGACGAACCCTTTGGGGCATGATCCTGCGCGATGACCTGATGGCGCTGGATTACCTCGCTTCCCGACCGGAAGTGGATGCCAAGCGAATCGGGGTGACCGGCATCAGCATGGGCGCGACGCGCACCTGGTGGCTGCTGGCGCTCGACGAGCGGCTCAAAACCGGCGTGGCGGTGGCCTGCCTGACGCGTTACCAGAATCTGATCGAACATGAGTCGCTCAAAGCACATGGTATCTATTACTTTGTGCCTGGGTTCCTGAAACATTTCGACACCGAGGCGGTCGTCGCTCTCATTGCGCCGCGCCCAGTGCTGTTCATGACCGGCGGCGAAGATGCTGGCTCGCCGGTCGATGGTATTCATGCCATCGAAGCCGCGGTGCGTCCGGCGTATCGCCTCTATGGCAAGGAACAGAATTTTCAAAGCTCGATTTACGAAGGCCTGGGCCACGTCTATACCCGCGAAATGTGGGACCGAACCGCGGGCTGGATGGACCACCAACTCGCCGGGAACTGATACTGGCAGCCCGATAAGGGGAGAGAATCTGCTCGCGTTTGCCTGAGCAGATCCGTTAAACCATTGAGGATTGTTCGAGCTCAAATCTTATGAGCAAACATTCTAATCAGCATAACGGAACCTTTAATCCCGTGAGCGCTCCGGATTTCCTCCCGGAACCGCAACTGCAGCGGCTGCAACTTCAACGCCTGCAAGCGATCGTCAGCCGCGCCTACAATCATGTTGAACTGTTTCGCCGGCGCATGGACGATCGCGGCCTTGCCCCCGAGGGCTTGGAAACGCTTGCAGATCTAGCCCAATTGCCGTTCGCCGAAAAAGCCGATCTGCGCGACACATACCCGTTCGGCCAGTTCGCCAGCCCGATGAAAGACATCGTCCGGTTGCATGCTTCGAGCGGAACGACCGGCAAACCGATCGTGGTCGCCTATACCCAGGCGGATTTGGAGGTATGGACTAATGTGATGGTGCGCAGCTTTGCCGCGTGCGGATTGCACGCAGGGGACATCATCCAGAACGCCTACGGTTACGGCCTGTTCACCGGTGGACTGGGGGCGCATTACGGCGCCGAGGCGCTCGGGGCCACGGTGATCCCGATCTCCGGCGGAAACACCCAGCGCCAGTTGATGGTGATGAAGGATTTTGGCGTCACCGCGATTTGCTGCACGCCGAGTTATTTTCTTCATTTGATCGATCAGGCTTCGGAAACCGGTATTAATATCCGCGAGCTTCCGTTGCGCGTCGGCGTGTTTGGCGCCGAGCCGTGGACCGAATCGATGCGCCGCAGAATCGAAGGCGACAGCGGCATCAAGGCGTTCGATATTTATGGGCTTTCTGAAATCGTTGGCCCAGGCGTGGCAATGGAATGCCCCGCCCAGTCCGGGCCCCACATTTTTGAGGATTACTTCTACCCCGAAATTATCGACCCGAAAACCGGGAAGCCATGCGGCGATGGGGAGGAAGGAGAATTGGTGCTCACGACGCTCGGCAAGCAAGCCATGCCGATGATCCGCTATCGCACGCGCGATATTACCGCTCTGGCCTCGGAACGTTGCGAGTGCGGCCGAACGCTGCGCCGGATCAAGCGTATTTCACGCCGCAGCGACGACATGTTCATCATCCGCGGCGTGAACGTCTACCCATCGCAAATCGAAACCGCCCTGCTCAAGGTGGAAGGAGCCCTGCCGCACTATCAGATCCTGCTGACGCGCGATAAAGGATTGGACGCCATGGAAGTGGAGGTGGAAGTGACTCCTGATTTTTTCACCGACACAGTTGGAGCGCTGGAACGGCTGCAGGGCGCGCTCAGCCGGTCGATCGAAAGCACAGTCGGGTTGCGCGCCGCAGTGCGCCTCGTCCAGCCGCGCACGCTGCAACGCAGCGAGGGCAAAGCCAAACGGGTCATCGATCAGCGCAAAATGTAACCACGAGCTCTTATGAAGGTCACTCAACTCTCGGTTTTCCTGGAAAACAAGCCCGGCTCTTTGCGACGGCCTATTGACCTGCTCGCCAAAGCAGGATTCAACCTCCTGGCGCTGTCCTTGGCCGATACGCAGCAGTTCGGAATCCTGCGGCTGATCGTAAGTGATTGGGAGGCCGCGCGGAAACTCCTCGAGGGCGAAGGCTTTGTCGTGAAACTCAACGACCTTGTGGCGCTGGAAGTGTCGGACGAACCCGGCAGCCTGGCGCGAATTCTTGCCGTCCTAGAGGCGAATCACGTTAACCTCGAATACATGTATGGATTCACCCAACGCCATGAAGGACGTGGGTTGCTGGTTTTCCGCTTCGACGATCCTGACCGGGCCATTAAAGCGCTGGGAAAGCAAGGCATTAACCCGGTCAGCAAAGTGCAGTTGTTTCAGAACGCAGAACCGAAGGCCGGCCCATCGGAGATTTCAAAGCGTTCAGATTTGAACAAAAAAGGAACAAAGATTTAACCCCTTTTTCACGATTTAGCCTTCCCGTTTTAGCTCGGCCTTAAACTCTCCTCTTTTTCCAATCGAGATTTTTTCTGCTTCGTCTCTTTGTTACTTTGTTGTTGATCTGAATCGGTTCTTCGGTGTTACGTTGTTCTGCTCGACGACACGCGAAATGCCGCATTGAAAATTCGGTGTTCCGCGGCTAGGTTCAAGCGTGATATGCTAGAGGACCGTTATTATATGCGCCGGCCGAGTTTTGACAGCCGACGCTCGGCCATGATGGCGTTGTTGATCGCCAATGTGGTCGCCTTCGTCCTGGAATGCGTCTACTACGGGTATCCACCTCTCTTTGGGTACGGAAACCCCGTAGCCCTGAGTTGGCAAGGGTTGCGTCACGGACAGCTCTGGCAGTTGATCACCTTCCAGTTCATGCACGCGGGAATTTTGCACCTCGTGTTCAACTGCTGGTCGATTTTCGTGTTCGGACGGGAATTGGAAGCCACACTGGGCGTAAAAAAGTTTCTAGCCCTCTATTTCAGCAGCGGCGTCATCGGCGGTTTGGTTCAGGCTGGGGCCGGCGGGCTGGCCGAGCATTATGCGAGGACCCCTTGGGGTCTGCGTTTTGAAGCGCCAACGGTTGGGGCGTCGGCGGGAGCGCTCGGGCTCATTGCTGCCTATGCCATGCTCTTTCCAGAGCGGCAGCTCATGATGCTGCCCATCCCGATCATGATTCGGGCCAAGATCCTGCTGCTTTTTGACGCGCTTTACGCCGTGTTCAGCATCATAGTTCCCACCGGCCCGACGGCCGATGCGGCGCATCTGGGCGGCATGCTGACAGGCGTGGTTTTCATTCGCTACGCTATCCACTGGGAATGGCATTGGCCGCAGCTTCGGCGCACGGGCAGGCAGCCGCCTCGGCGACTGGTCCGAGTTCCTACCGGCAGCTCCGCCAATTGGGGCCGTGCGCGCAACGAAGGCGAGATACCGCCCGAGGAGTTCCTCAGTAAGGAAGTCGACCCAATCCTGGATAAAATCAGTGCCCACGGCATCCAGAGCCTGACTGACCGCGAACGGCGCATCCTCGAAGCCGCCCGGGAAAAAATGAGTCGCCGCTAAAGCTAGCCGGAACTTCTTTCCGGCCGGTCCGAGCAGCAAAGGACGTAGTCCGTCACTTCTGATGATTTCATGTCTTTAGTTTCCTGTGATAATGCTGCTTGGTTGTTTTTTTGTGTGCCGCTGAGTATGCTCCCTCATGCGAAGCGGAAGGTTTCGCGGGCTGGTTCTAGCGGGTGCATTCGTCTTTTTGGCAGCTTCTGGTATACGCGCCAACCCGCTGCACGATCCCAAGCGCCTCCTTAATGGGGCAACCGTCAGCCTCACGCCACTTTTCCAATGGTGGACGAACCGTGCTGGGACGCGTCCGCTCGGTGCCTGGGTGCGCGTGACCGGTCGGATCGTTGGCACGAACGCCTCGGGCTGGATTCTGGAGGCGCACCCGGAACACACGGCAGCTTCCCCTGTCACCGAAGCAGAAAACGGCCGTATCCTTCTGCGTCATCCCCCGCTGTCAGATTTGGCTGAGTTCGAACGTTTGAGCGCCCAGCTCAAAGCGCTCAACCAGCAGCACGGCGCGATCGCAGCCCAGCAAAACGCCGCGCAACGCCAGGAAAGTGCCGTGAGCAAGGAACAAAGCCAGTACCGCAAATACGGTCTCCGCAATCGGAGCCTCGCCCGCGAAGATCGCGTGTTGAAAGCTTCCGAAAGCCAAACCAAAGCTGAGCTCAAGCCGGTGGACCAGCAAATTGCCGAGCTCAAAAAACAACTCGGCGCTTACCCCAATCCGGACCATTACGAAGTGGATTGCTTCGCGCTCGACACCGGCCAGCAGTTGGATCGTCTCTCCGTTTACGATCACGGCTCCGCCTTGAGATAGAACTGCCAGGCGAACCCCGCCGAACGGAGCAGTTCTCACTGTGCGCGCAGACGCACATTGGCGCAGCTGGCTTGTTGTGTCAGGATTTGCGGGCGTAAAAGGTCTCTATTATGCGAGGGCACTTTTTAGGCTTCTTTTTCGACCAGCCCGCGTCATTTTCACGCATCATGCGTGAATTCCACGCATCCGAAGGTGCACCAGCAATGCATAACTGCCGGTGTTTTCTGGGTCGAAAACACGTGGCACCAATGATGCTTTACAGCAATCGAGGGCACTCCTGGGCGGGCTGCTTCGGGTGCTAAGGCCGAGATACAACCATGACCGTACCATGAAAACTCCTATCTTCAGCACGCTCCTGTGCCTATCACTGTTCGCGTTCCCAGGTCGCTCCGCCACGTTTACCACCGATACTACCATCGATTTCAACAACCATACATTTGATGGCTCTACGATCAACGTCACGAATTGCACGCTCACCATTAACGGCCAACACACGTTCGCCGGACTGAATATCCTCTATGGCGGCAGGCTGACTCACCAGGCGAGCGATTCGGGGCTGTTCTACACCGGGTTTGTGACAAACGAACAGATCCAGCTCAACGGCACGAGCCCCACCGCGCTCAGCATGACCAACGTCCAGGCCCTCTCCATCGTAGTGGGCAATCTCGGCGGTACCATTGTCTACACCAATAGCGCCGATTACGTTCTTGTCTTCAGCTCCGGCGGCACTACCTCGATTGAGCGCACTCCTACCTCTTCGATCCCCGACGGCGCAATCGTTGCGGTCACTTACAGCGGCGCCACCCTGCTCGGGGTCTCAGGCCTTAACCTGACAATCAGCGGAGATTTGCTGCTGGAATCTGGTGGCGCCATCGAGGTCGCGGGGCGCGGATATAACCAGGGCTTTGGTCCTGGCAAAGGCAGCGCCATTGGCAGTCCAGCGGCTTGTTCCGGGGGCGGCTATGGCGGTATCGGCGGTATCAGTGCGAGCAACGCCTCGGGCGGTGTTGCCTATGGTCTTTGGCTACAGCCCACCGATAAGGGCAGCGAAGGCGGTGCTTTGCTTGGCCCCGGCGGCTCCGGCGGTGGCGCCGTCTATATCAATGTTGGCGGCTTGCTGCGGGTGAATGGGCTCATCTCTGCTAATGGCGCGAACGCCGCCAACGAACGCACGGGGGGCGGTTCTGGTGGCTCAATCTGGCTCACCGCTCAATCGTTCGCCGGCTCGGGATCGATCAGCGCCGATGGTGGCGACGGTGAACCGTCTGTCGGCGGCGGCGGCGGTGGTGGGCGTATCGCCCTCTATGCCCAATCCAGCGCGTTTACCGGCGCACTCTCCGCCAGAGGTGGACGAGGGTTCCAAAACGGTGGCGCCGGCACGGTTTATGTCCAAACCGGCATGTTCGGATTGGCCACCGTTGATAACGGCGGCCGGTCCGGCGCGACCACTCCACTTTCCACTACCCAGGCCTTTGGCCTCATGATCAAACGCGGCGCAGTCCTAACTGTTCCTTCCGTTCAAACCATCAACAGCCTGCTGCTTGTCTCCAACGGTTGGGTCAGCCTCAGCCGATCCACTTTGAATGTGCTTGGAGACATCACTATCCAACGCGACAGCGGTATCACCGCCGATGCCCGTGGTTACTCACCTGGTACGGGCCCAGGCGCCGGTCGTGTCATTTCCGGCACCTATACACGGGGCGGAGGTGGCGGGTATGGCGGCAGTGGCGGCAACTCGTTAACCAATGCTCTCGGTGGTGGCTGTTATGGCTCCATTCAGCAACCGACTGACCTCGGCAGCGGCGGCGGTAATGGCGGCGGCGCCTCCCCGAACAACCTCGGAGGGTCAGGTGGCGGCGCCATTCTCTTAAACATCAGCGGCACGCTCTTTCTCTATGGCACCATCTCTGCCAATGGCGGCGCCGGCATCGGCCAGGACAGTGGTGGCGGGGCGGGTGGCAGTATTTGGTTAAATCTGGGCGGTTTTTCCGGCTCCGGCACACTTTCCGCCTGCGGCGGGCTCGGCAATGACCTCGGAGGCAGCGGCGGCGGTGGACGCATTGCCCTCTATTACCAGGTATCGGATTTCAGCGGCATCGTTCAAGCAACCGGTGCCGGTCTCAGTCCAAACGCCGCGGGCGCCGGCACGATTTATACTAAACTCGGCTCCCAACCCGCCGGCCGACTCCTTTTCGATAATGGCGGACAAATCGCCTCGGTGCCGTCCCTGTTCTCCGTGCAAGAACCGGTCGCCCTCACCATCCAGGGCGGCGCTGTTGCGTCACCCACCGCATCTCTCAATCTGGGCACGCTGCTCGTCAACGCGAACTCTTCATTGCGCTTCAGCAACCTTATCCAGACTGTGACTGTTTCCGGAGACGTTACGGTCAATGTCGGAGGCGCGATAACCAGTGACGCTGCCGCCGGTACTGTTTCTGGTCCCGGATTAGGCAGAACGTTTACTGCAATTATTCCGGGCGGGGGCCAAGTCACCTATGGTGGTGGCGGCGGCTATGGTGGTTTTGGCGGGTATGGCAGTCCCCAGACGGGGGGCGCAAGTTATGGTTCCCCGATTTCACCTGCGGAACTGGGCAGTGCCGGCGCTTACGTTCTATCTTATCCCGGGGCAGCGGGCGGCGGCAGCGTTCGCCTGACTGTCAACGGCAGCCTTAATGTAAATGGCAGAATCTCCTCCGATGGTGCATCGGCACTCAGCGCGAACGCGGGCGGCGGTTCCGGTGGTTCGATCATGCTCACGGTCGGCAATTTGACCGGCGCCGGACTCGTCTCCGCCAACGGTGGCGCCGGTAACGGACTGGGCGGCGGCGGCGGTGGTGGCCGCATTTCGATTACCTACGCGAACACCTATTTCACTGGGATCATGCGCGCCTACGGTGGACTTGGCGGAGCCAATGGCGGTCCGGGTACCATTTACCTCAAGCCGAACCTCCAACAAAACGGGCAACTCATTGCTGATAACGGCGGCAGTCCCGGTTTCGCGTCCTTGCCAACAACGATCAGTCCGGCGCCGGATCTCGTCATTGCCGGCGGCGCTATCGTTTCGAATTACTTGTCGGTCGTGCCCGTCTTCAACAACCTGAATATCGCCAGTAATAGCTGGCTACTCTTTGGTTTCGGTTCCGTTGGTGTCGGTCCCTTTTCCACTATGACCGTAAATGGAAATGCCACGATCGAACCTGGCGGCGGCATCCGTGCCGATGGTGCCGGAAACCTTCCCGGCTCGGGAGAGGGTGCCGGTCGTCAAGGCACTTACGGAGGCAGCGGCGGTGGTTATGGCGGCTACGGTGGTGGCGTCACCGGTGCGTTAGGAGGCAGCGGTTATGGTTCGGGCATCAATACCCCGCTTCCCGGCAGCGGCGGTGGTGTTGTTTCTGTTGCGGGCAGTGGCGGTGCCGGGGGTGGAAGCGTCACACTTCGTGTAAACGGGCTGCTACTGCTCGACGGCCGTATCTCCGCCGATGGCAATTCTGCGGCGCTGGGTTTCAACGGTGGAGGCGGTTCTGGTGGCTCGATCTACGTTACAGCAGGTACGTTCATGGGTGCCGGCACTATCTCCGCGTCCGGTGGCAACGGCGACAACCTGGGCGGCGGTGGTGGCGGCGG
>CAZUVM010000158.1:0-27721 GCA_964623885.1 uncultured Verrucomicrobiota bacterium | reverse complement strand
CAAGCGGTTCAACCAAACCAGGTCGGCTGACCCCCCCTCTGGATTCTGCCTCAGCAGGTTAGCCGTTTCAGGGGAGAGCTTTACACCTACAAAACGCCGTGGATCATAAAGCAAGTCCTTCGAGACCAGGTCATTTAGAGCTGTGGCTAGTGCCTGCTGCAGGGGCGAAGACGAGCCGCCAGAGTAGGCGGTTAAGAGTTCCGAAGTAGCTTTTGGGAGGTTGCTCTTCACGTACCTGGCGATGGGATCTGCGCTTTTCTTAAGCCGCGCAGCAAATGGTTCCAAGTTTAAAATGTCGTCACTTGTGAGCGGCAACGGACACACTCCTCGAATTATTCGGTTTAAATCATTTACCAGGGCTTGGCGCATTTTGGTATCATCCGGCAATCTGCCGAGCATATCACGCGTATTGCTGGAGAGGTTATTATAAATGTATTTGTAAATGCCTTGCGATCGCGGAGACAGTTGCTCTTCAAAAGTGGACAGATCTCTAATGTCACCTGGCGAAAAGGTCGAGCTGTCCGCAAGGGCGTTCGTCACTGTCTTGTAGAATTCCGGCAGGTTCGTAGCGTTGACGAGCGGCGTTAGCGCCTGGCTTAGTTGCAGCGCAAGGTCATTTATGACAAGCTTAGGGATTGTGATGGCCAAGAGATTAGTTAGGTCCTCGCTGAGCACTTGGACTCTGAGCTCGGCCCCGTAGCCTTTCTGGGTCTTTAGACCCGGATCAACCGACACGGGCATTCGCAAAAGGTAAAGACTGTAACCGGCGGAGTCTGCCGTATCATCTCCCTCATTGATTCGGCGTAGGTGCTGCAAATGTGTAATGTAGTTGGCCTGCTGATCGAGAGCGACAACTGGATCCAGGCTGATGGTTGCATTTGGACCGAACGTTTGGACGTTGTTTGCGGGTATTGGGACGTTCTGGAATAGAATGTTACTAACCAAGTTGAGAACTGTGTTTGTCGGCAACGCAGCAGTGGTGGAGCCAGCGTTCGTCGGGTTGCCTGTCAGCACCGGAACTGTTCCTCCCAGCCCTGCACTGACACCGAGAGCGTTGGCAAAGCTTGTCTGCTTGGAGAAACTTCGCGAGCCTTGGAACGTAAGAGCGAAGTTAGTTAGTTGGGCGGCCATGACGTTTTCGAATTCAGCGCGATGCTGCATGATACGTGCCTGACCCCAAACATCCGGTTGCTTGATTGTGATTGTTCCGTATTCATTGCGAAATGCTTCGAGGTCGTCCAGCCTATACCACTGGTTGACATGGACCGGCGGAGGGGTCCAATCGTTCGGCGCTTTTAGCTCACTGACGTCTGCGCCCCAAATGAGGGCGGTCCAGGCGGTGGGAAGTGTAGTCAGTAGCAAGAGGCAAAGGAGACGCTTCATTTTGACGCGCCGTCCGCGGCCGATTTCGACGCGACTAACCGAGCGGAGCGGCGGTCCGATGAGGGCTCCGGCTGGCAAAAGGGGTTGGACCCAGATGCCTGAACGCGGGATTTCGATGCGATCTCCGCAGATGAGGAGCGGAGACCTTCCTTCGCGGAGAACTACAGCTTCCTCCTGTCCGCCGGGAAGCGCGGCGCGCGTTTCCGGCAGAGCCCCAGGTTCCTCAAGGGTTGGAACGGGTGGTATTTGGGATGGTTGCTCAAAAAGCTCTCCCGCTTTACTCCATTTGCGCGGAGAGTCCTCTGATGCCAGGCCCTTGGCTCGGACCTGACGGGCGAACGACTCGTTCTGAACAGCAGAGCTAGTACGGCTTTGCATAGTGTTTCCTCCACGGTGGTTCAGGGTACGGCCCGATGAGCCCGGTTGTTGTCATTTAATCCCTGCGGAATCCTGCTTACAGTAATTCTTGGTGTATGTCAATAAGTATTTGGATAATCTGAGATAGGGGAACATAAATGGGTTATGGCGAAGCCGGGGATGTTTTTGAAAGTCTTGGTGGCGTATGTTGGTTTTGGTGGCCGCTAGAGGCAGCATTGTCAAAGCTTTGTTATTGACAACGAATCTTCGGAGAGTTCTAATCTGGGCAGGTGGTGTGCTTGCGCGCAGTATGGAGATGTTCTTGGCTGGTTGGCGCCGTAAGGGATGACCGTGGACCAGATCGAATTACAGATCCTGGCTTATCTCAGTTCGAATCCGGAGGCTGAGGATACGGTCAGGGGGATCACGGAGTGGTGGCTCTTGAAGCGGCGTATTCGCTCGGGGGCTGCGGCGGTGGAGGGAGCGCTGGCTGCGCTTGTTTCTCGGGGGCTGGTTGCCCAAAGGGCGGGTCCCGATGGATGTGCGCGATACCAAGTCAGTGCGCAGAGTAGCGCCGGTGTTAAGCATCTGCTTGAGCGGCACGTAGGCGGGACGATTGGGAAACGCGGGGCTGGGGCGCGGCGTCGTAGGTTGGGCAGGCCAGAGCGGGGCCGTAAGGCGGTGGGCGGCGCGCGCCGTGGAAAACGTGCATGACGCTTCTTTGGAGGAACTATGGACAAGAACGAGGAATATTGGAAGTTCGTGGAATCGGAGAGGCATTTCAACGAGATCCAATCTGGCATCCGTAACCTGGCCTCAGGTTGGATGCTGGCCGCGTTTGGCGGAATCGCGTTGCTGCTGAAGGTGGTGAAAGACGCGCCTTGGATTGTGCCGCCAGCGCTCCTGGTTGCGGTGGTAAGCTGCATGGCGACGCTGGGCCTCCTGGTGCTGTGGATCATCGACCAACTTGTATATGAGCGGCTTCTAAATTCGAATTTCCTCGTCGGCCTGAAGAAGGAGTTTGACGATCCCAACCTCCCACCGGTCCGGTGCATGATGCTGTACGCCACGGAGGGAAAGGGAATGTCTCGTTGGATGAGGCTGTTTTACTTGATCCCCATGGTGGGCTTTTGTGCCATCACCGCGGCTTCGTTCTGGTTGGGCATGGGCGGCGCCGATTCGGCCAAGTTCTGTGGATGGCCTGTGACCTTATGGGTGGTGGTTGCACTGGGGATCGCCCAACTCTTGGCAGCCTGTTGGGTGGTGTTCCAGTGGGGGAAAGTTTCGAGCAGCAATCGCGCTGAAGCGTTCGGGGATCCCAAATTCACGGCGTTATTCACTGGTAAGCCTGAAGTTCGCAAGGCCGGATTGGCTGGGTTAATCGCAAGATCCAATCTGGGCGGTAAGGTGAAGCAGGGAGGCGGGACGCCCTGATCTGGCTCGCAAGTGCGAGTTTTGGCACTTTTCCAGGCGGGGAAAAGGTGCGCTGCCGGCGCCAGAGGGGAAGGCTCCGAGAGGCAGTGAGATGGACGGGTAATTGGGGGTCTCCAATTACTCAGGATTTCTTCGACGACTATAGTGGCCTTGGCGGAGGGACGTTTTACGACGACCTGAATACCCCACACCAAAGAAGCAGCGGCGATCTGACCTCTTTGTATCGAAATCGCTCACCTACGACGGGACCGGAAACCCCTACGAGCTGCACCGCGGCGTGGACATTGCCCCGGGCGCCGGGCACAGCGTCCAACCGGCTCTGTCAGGAATGGCAACACGATACGACAGAACCGACGGAGGCGACTACGGAATTCTGCCGAATGATGGGCGTGCTGATGGGCACGGCGCCACTTTACTGACAGTCTCACTGACAGTGGCCGTTCCGACTTTTGGGACTCCCTGCCCTTCAACAGTTTGAAGCTGGAGCCAGCGGCCGGGATTGAACCGGCGACAGGCGGTTTACAAAACCGCTACTCTACCACTGAGTTACGCTGGCGTCGCAACGCCAAGACGGTGCCAGTTGCTAAACGCCGCGTCAAGGGAGTGAATGCCCATTCGCTACCCATTCCGTTCCGTCATAGTCAACACAAAGCTCTTGACATCACTTCCTTTACCCGTCATAAACATCCCCGCACGCCGCCAATCGGCGGTTTGGGAGCGCAATTTGCATTCGAACGACACATCCCGCGCTGTCGGTGCGTCAGTCAACCACGCCGAGACTGTAGGCGACGACGTGAGGAGTCGGCTCGACCCTCAACGTTTCGCTAACGTCGTTGCCGCCGTCGCGTGCGCTCCAATCGATTCGGAATCAGAAGCAACAACCTATGCACAATCGCCAAACTCGCCCACAGATACTTGCACGCGATCCTTCATCACGGTTCCTCCTCGCCTTGCTGATCGGTCTGGCGTCGCCGGTTACATTACCAGCCGTCCCGACCGCCGTCTTTAACCCCATCACCATCAAGCTCGATTCCACCGGCAACTATACCCTGTCCCCCGCGGACATTGACGCCATTTCGGCTGGGTCGAGCGGCAATGGCCTGGGCATTACCAACCGTGCGGTTGTTCCTGCCAGCTTCAGTTTCTGCGACGTTGGCTCGAAACCGGTCATGCTTACCGTAACGGACGCCAACGGCGATTCAGCCAGCCAAACTGGGAATCTGACGGTGCGGCGGCCGGCAAGCCCACCGGCCGCAATTTATGTCAGTGCCAGTTACGGAACAGCCTGCGGAGCGGTGTCGTTTCCCGGTACCGCAGGGACATACTATGTTGGCTATAATGCTTTCAATTCGATCCAGAAAGCAGTTGATGCGGTTGCGAGCGGCGGCACAGTGCAGATTGCCGCGGGCATTTATGTGGAGAACGTCACGATCTCAAGATCTCTCTCGCTGCTTGGACCAAATGCGCAAAAGCCAGGGATGGATACGACGCGCGGCGCGGAAGCAGTCATCCTGCCGGCCATTAACGATCCGGAAAACACGCCTATCGTTGCGATCGTAACCAATTATGTCGTTGTGGATGGTTTGTTGCTCGATGGCAACAACCCGGCGCTTGGGTCGGGTTACCAGGGCAATGGCGCACGCCTTAACGCGGCGGCCGGGGTTCAAAACGGCATCTATCCTGACTTGAGCAACGTGAGCAACGTTACCATCCAGAACAACATCATCCGAAATGTGAGCTATGACGGGATTTACCTGGACCGTTTCGATTTTTTCGACACGGCGAGCGCAGGGAATTTCATTCTCAACAATAAGTTCGAAGACATGTGGGAGGGCATCCTGACCTATGCAATTCATTCGGTGATTGCTAATAACACAATCACGAACGTCAACCGCGGACTGAGCCTCCACGGAACGATCACTGACGCGGGTGCCTTTGTCCCGGCCATAACCAATAACCAACTGACCATCGCCCAATGGTGGCCAATTGAAATCAGCCGACTACGCGCCATTGGCATTTGGATCAATTACCGACGGGAACACGCCGCGCCGCTTTGGGTCGCGGATAACGTGGTGCAGACGCCGGTCGCCGCCCCGCTGAATGCGACCATACGCGGCCTGGAAGCACTCACTGTTGATGGTCAGGGTAGCGTGACCTTCGCGCGTAACACAGTTAAAGGATTCAACAACTGTTATGCAGGCATGTATGCCAGCGCCTGCTGGAGCAACAATGCGGTGCAGATCCTGGGCGGTTCATTGAAGGACGTGCAAATCGGGGTGCTGGCAGCTACTTCAGATCCCGATTACGGCGCGAGCAGTGTCTTTATTACTCTGAGCAATGTAACCATCAATGTAACCGAAGCCGGAACCGGTGCGCTGGTGGAGCAGGACCCATCGACCCAGGCGAATTCGGCGCGTCTCGATGTTTTGGGAGATTCCGGTATTTTCGGCGGAGCTGTTGGGGTGGGCGTCCATGGAACCAATGCGGCGGCTGTCATTCTTAACAATAGCGCCGCAATAGCCGGCAACGGCTATGGCGTCGACGTGCAGGGCGGGAAAGCTCTGATCGAGAATAACGATCTCACTGGAAATCTAAACGCCGCCATTCGAGTTGTCGGCGCCGGCGTAGTCGATGCCGGCGACTGCGGCGGCAGCGATATTACCGGCCTGCGGGCAGGAAGCGGCGTGAACGGTTCCAGCGCCGGCCACAATGTGCTAATGCGATACGGTTTCGACAGCAAGCCGCCATGGGCGATCGAAAACAACGGAACCAGCACTGTGAAAGCGCACCAAAATGATTTCGGCGCCACACCGGGAGATCAAATCGCAAACGTTGTAAGCGGATTGGTCGAGTACTCCCAGAGCGGCCGAGCATTCATAGCATGTCCCGGCCCGATCCACGTCCGCACGGTCGACGAAATCCCGCCGGCAGCGACAACGCTGGCCGAATTCCTTGCCGCGGGCGGTACGGCCTCCACCAAAGCAGGCATGCTGACGTGTTCGAACTATCCGGCAGTTCTGGTCCCCGGCAATCAAACGGTGTATCGGACTTACTTCCTTACCGATTCGTGTGGCCAGACGGCCGTCAGCACCCAGGAGATCATTGTCGTGGTCGATCGGCCGACGATGAAACTGCTGAGTTACTCGAAATCCTCGCATGAGCCGATGTTGTCTGTGAGCGGGGCAACCGGACTGCGCTATGCGATTCGGGCGACGACGAATTTCGTGGATTGGGAGATGCTGGTCACTAACACCGTGCCGTATGATTTTACGGACGTGAATGCGCCGGCGATGGGCGCTAGGTTTTATCAATGCATCTGGCTGCCCTGAGCAGCTTCCTATAAGCGAACGCGAACAACGGACCCCGCACCCTTTCCAAAGGGGAGAGGGAGAGTCCATCCGCACGGCTTGGGTTTATGGTCACTAGCCGCGGCAGCAGGTTGGGCAGACCAAGGAAATCTCTGGGCTGAAAACACACCCAATCCGTGTCAGTATTTTCTTACAAGGCGGTGTCCGTGTTTTTAGACATTGCCCGGCCCATTGCCTTTTTGGTTTAAGGACAACAAATTCATTTGTGACAAAGCTGCTGCGAAACAAAAAAACCGGCGCCTTCTTCAAAGACGGCCATTGGGTCGCTGATTGGCGCGACGCTCAGCGCTTCGACGTCAGCCAGGCCCAGGAAGCCATCCGCCGGCACGAACTGCGCGGCGTCGAACTCTATTACGTATTCGGCGAAACCCCGTCTGAGGACCTCGACTGGTCCGTCGAGCTCGGCCCCGCCTGAGCCATGACCGCCTCCGTCGGCATCCGGGCGCTGCCAAGGGATGGCTATATCGTCGAGGATCGCCCGTTAACCTGTCTCCATTACAAGCCCAATGCCGGCTCGCCTGTCTTCGAAATCCATTTCCAACTCGCCAATGACGAATACGTTCTGGCTCCCCAGGTGAAACTGCTCGGTTCCAACTCCCACCCGGACCGCCTCCTGCCCCACGACGAAGCCGCCGCCCTCCTGCGGGAACTTGCATCCCTGCTCGAAACCGAAGGCGTCTCCGTCAAACGCTGACCTGCGCGCCAAAAAGAGCCCGGCCCGCACTCTCGTCTGGAAACCCGCCTCGGCTCGCGGTATTGATCCACCCCATGAAAACCTGGCTTGCCCCGTTCCTGGCCGTCAGCGCGCTCTGCACTTGCGCCGCCGGCAACGCGCCCACCTGCACCGTCTACTTCTCCCCGCACGGCGGCTGCACCGATGCCGTCGTCCGCGAACTCGACCGCGCCCAATCACGTGTCCTCGTTCAGGCCTATTCCTTCACCTCCGCACCCATCGCCGAAGCCCTCGTCAAAGCCCACCGCCGTCATGTCCGCGTCGAAATCGTCCTCGACAAAAGCCAGCGCACCGAAAAGTACTCCTCCGCTACCTTTATCTTCAACAACGGCATCCGCTGCTACATCGATGCCCAGCACGCCATCGCCCACAACAAAATCATCGTCATCGACGGACATACCGTCCTCACCGGCTCCTTCAACTTCACCCGCGCCGCCGAAGACAACAACGCCGAAAACCTCCTCGTCATCGAAGACCCGGACCTGGCCGTTAAATACACCGCTAATTGGCAGGTCCACCGCCAGCATTCCGACCCCTATTCCGGCCTGCCGGTCCACAAGGAAAGATTGCATGGTCCGAAAAACCCATTCTGAGACTTCCAATGTAGGCGACGACGTAAGGAGTCGCGTTCCCGAATGCGCGGTACTTACTGCGCCTGCCCCCCTTCACGTTTCACGCATCACGTTTCAATGCAAAATGTAAAACGCTCAATGCTCAGTCTGCCTTATCCGTGTGCATCTGTACTGCTATCCATGAAAGTTTCCTCGGCCTGCGCAAACTCTCGTCCTCGTCCTCCTTCTCGTCCTCGAATGAACTCAATTGGCCTCCCTTTTGGTTGCGGCTCTGCCGCAGTGTGTTCATCTGCGCTTAGAAATCAAATCATCTCGTTTCGTTAAACAGCCGGAAAACCTTCACCTCGGGCGCCGAGCCGTCCGCCGCGAACTTTACCGTTGCCTCGATGTCGCCGCTTCCCCAGCCCCGGCGATCCCGCCAGACCCAACGCCCCTGCTCCATCTGCGCCGGCCGCGCCTCCTGGAACGGCTCGCACTGGTACAGCTCCCGCGACTTATCATTGGCCAACTGCTGCGCCAACCGTTCCGCTTCCTCCGCATTGAGCGCCCGCGCGCGCGGGTTCTGAATTGCGCATCCCGCCAAAGCCAACGCCAGGCCAACAATGCACCACACTTTCACTTTTGCCTTGCACTTAACCGTAATCGTAATCTGATTCCCCCCGCTCGACCTGACGCGCCGCGGTTCATAAATGCAATCCCGCTGAAACAATCGCGTGTGACAAGAAACATGCGATAATCGGCAATGCGATAGGCAGGACGAAGACCGCCAACAGAGGCCCGAGCCAGCCCGGGCGCGTGGAGTTGAAGCGCGATGGCAAAACGCGAAACGTCAGACGCATCAAAGAAAGCAGACCAGCGCCGAGCAGTGCGCCAACCACAAGCGCCGAAACTGTAGTGGACGCGCTCGATCCCCTGGCCGCCATGCAACCGCCAACGGCGCCGAAAACAGGCGTCATGAAGAATCCTAGCTCAATGATGGTCATAGGTCGCAACGAACGCCAGTCCGCTAATCGTGAACCTTCATCTGCAGGCGACGACGTAAGGAGCCGCGCCGTATTCCCTGAGCACCCTCAATGAAAAATCAAAAACCGTCAACTCTCAACGCTCAATGATCAAACGCCTCCAGGAGTTCACCAGGCCTTGAACCCCCAACTTTCGACCCTCAGTTCTTAGCCTCGTGCTCGCTTCGCTTCTGGCTCAGACGCGAGCGAAGCTTATTAACCGCATCCAGATAGGCTTGCATGTGCTCCCGCTCTCGTCGGTTTTGCTCCTCAAGTTGCGCCTGTAACTCAACACAATCTTTGACCTTCTGTTCCAGCAATTTCCGCGCGGCAGCCTGTTCGTTGGCGATTTGTTCCGCGACCTCGCGCAGCCCCTTTTCGTTCTCCAGAGCGCCGCGGCTTTGCGCCAAAGACTCGGCCAGCATACCCAATTGGCCGTCCCGCGAAGCGACTTCCTTGTTCAAATCTCCTACTTTAATCTGCTGGCACTTTAACTCGCGGGCCTGGGATTCCAACCGGCCCTGTGCCGCTGACAGCGATTGTTCGGCAGTCTTGAGCCGGAGCTCCACATCGCCCAGTTGTTTCTCCAACGACCCCCGCGTCGCGCTCGCCTCCGCCAGCTTTTGCTCGGCCGCCAATTTACCTGACGATTCCCGGCTCAGTTCCGCCTGTGCTTGCGCCAACGACCCTTCTAACGCCTTCACCCGATGCTCGAGCGCCGCGCATTCCTTGGCCAACCGGTGATCATGCGCGAGCACCTCCTCGACTTCTTTCTCCAGCAACACCGCCGCCTGGGCCAGGTTGCTGCCGTAGCTGTCTGGCTGGTCCGCATGTGCCTGGCCGGGTTGGCCGGGCGCCGCAAGCTGCGCCCGCACGGGCACCCGCGGGCGTTCGACGGCCAACTCCACTTCGTGGTGGTTCGCCATCCCGGCGACCCCGTTTATCCCGCCGCCGGTCCCCGCTTCTCCATCCCGCGCCTGCAGGAATTCCTTGTGGATTCTCGCAGCCTCAATCAAGTCCGAATCGTAAATGCTGATCTCCAGGCGCGTGATACCAAGTGCCGCCGCGACGGGATTACTGCAAATCTCCGAACGGATGCCGGCCCGGAACAACTCGCTCTTGAGCCCCTCGATTTCCTTCCGATCCGTCGAGCACATCAACCTGATCATATTGATTCAACGCCATAACTAAGCCTGTTCCGCCACGCCCGACAGCCGGAAAAGGCCTGAAAACGATCCCGGGGGTTCCCCGGCAAACCTCCAAAATTGTCCGCCATATAACAAAATATGCTTAATTTCAGACACCAATTCATCAGTCTTTTTTGTCGCAAAACTGCCCACACTCGCACTATACGATGACGATATGAACTCGCTGGAGCAGGACCGCGACACGGGTTGGACCGACCAGGAATATGTCGAGAGCAGCCGCAACGGATGCCCCGACCATTTCCGGCCGTTGGTCCAGCGCTATCAACGTCCGCTCTATGCTTACCTGGCCAGCCGCCTCGGCGATCCGTTCGAAGCCGAGGAGGCCGCCCAGGAATCGTTCGTGCGCGCTTTTCTCTCGTTGAAGAAACTGCGCAAGCCGGAATCGTTCTACGCCTGGCTGCTGGGCATTGCCGGCCGCGTGCTCAAGGAACAATTCCGTTCCGAAGAGCGCCGCCGGCAGGAACGCGAAGCCGCGGCCGCCCTGCTGCCGCAGCCCGACCCCGATGCGCCGGAATTGCCGCTCGAACAAGCCATAGCGCTGCTTCCCGAATCCTATCGTCAGGTGATCTTGCTGCGCTATTACGAGGGGCTGTCCTGCCAGGAAGTAGGTCAGCGCCTCGCGATGCCGCTCGGCACCGTCACCAAAACGCTTTCACGCGCCTATGCCCTGCTGCGACAGGAACTCCAGGCGCGCGAAAGCTGCGAATCAAACCTTAACCAAATGCAACCACATGAACTGCGCTGAATGTCGCGACCAGTTGGTCGCTTGCCTGGAAGGGTTGCTGGCGCCCGAGCTGGCCGGCCAATGCCAGGCTCATCTCGAGTCCTGCGCCGCTTGCCGCGCCGAGCACCAATCCTACAAGCATCTCCAGGAACGTCTCGTCGCCGCCGGCCGCCTGGTGGCGGAAGTTTCCCTGGCGCAAGGCGTCATGCAGCGCGTTCATCGAGTGCAAATCCAACCAGAAAGGATGTCCCTTATGAGCCGACTGCTAAAAAACCGATGGGGCTTTGGGCTAGGCGCCCTCGCCGGAACCGCTGCCATCGTCGTATTCATTGCCCTGGCCTTGCCGGCCAACGTTCAAGCCAAAGCTGCCGATGTTCTCGCCCGTGGCGCCCAGGCCGTCGCCAAACTCACCACCATTCACCTCCGCGGCCAGTTGCGTACCCTGCCGGCTGACAACTTCAGTTACATTGGGCCGGAACGCGACTTTTACCCCATCGAACTTTGGAAACAGTTCGAACCGGAACTCAAATGGCGCGTCGATAAGCCGGGTCGCACCGCCGTGATGGACGGCCAAACCACGCTCCTCTATATCCGTTCCGGGAATGTGGCCGCGAAGCACCCCGGCGTTTCGCGGAGCGCTTTTGACACGGAATGGCTGCACCGCATCGCCAACCTCAGCAACACCATCAGCAACGAGCTGCGCAATGCCCAGGCTCGCGGCTGGAAACTCGATCTCGCTGAGGAAACCGGCGCCGACGGCCGCACCAAATCGGTCGTCACCGTCTTCGTCAAATCCGGTGTGCCCGACAATGACTATTGCAAGAACACATTCCTCGACAACGCGGACACTCGCCGGGTTTATAAATTCGACGCGCAGAGCGAGCGCCTGGATTCAGTCCAAATCTTTCTCACTCGCGCCGGTGGCGAAGTGCAAATCTTCGATCTCAACCAGATCGAGTACGATCAACCGCTCGACCCGAAGCTATGGCAGCTCGATCTGCCGGCCGATGTGAGCTGGTTCGAACAGCCTCAGAAACTCGCCGACAATGAGAAGTACGCCGCCATGACCGCCGAACAAGCCGCCCGCGCCTTCTTCGAAGCTTGCTCGCGCGAGGACTGGACGGAAGCGGGAAAATTCTTCTCGCCGATGGACGCGCGCATCAAAGAATACCTCGGCGGGCTTCAAATCATTAGCCTGGGCCAGGAGTTTACTTCCCAAAATTATCCCGGGCGTTTCATTCCGTACGAAATCCAACTGCGCGGCATGGAGTTCAACCTCCGCGTTTCCAACAGCAATTCCGCAAATCGATACGTCATCACCGGCGTATTCGATCGCGACCTGAAAAAAATGGAAGATCTCAAATGGATTACCACTCCCGAGGCGCTGCCCGATAACGACGCCGACGCCAAACTCGGTCCCGCAGAAGCGGTCAAAACCTACTTCGCCGCTCAATCCAAACAGGACTGGGCGGAAATGAAGAAGTTCGTCCCGGCATCCGACATCGAGAACGACCAACGCAAATTGGAGCAGGCGATCAAAAACGGAGCCGATCCGCGCAAAGCCATGCCGGTATTCGAAGCCGGTGAGGCAGTTTGGTCGGCCGAGCAATCGGCGTATTTTGTGAAATGCCGCCAAATGGGTACCAAGAAGCACAACCTGGCGATCCGAAAGGACAATCCAGCCGGGCGCTGGCAAGTCGATGGCGGAATTTAAGCGAAAGTTTCGGAAGGGATCCTGACATTAAGCGGGGCGGTTCGCGACTGGGGACGAGCCGCCTCGCCATTATACGAATGTGGTTGCGGCGAACTGAGAAGCGTGATCAGGACTCACGCGGCACAAAAAAGCCCCGGCGGGCGGACCCACCGAGGCTTGATGAATACCACGCCGATTCGGGCGATCCGTTACGGATGGCGCAACCGGAAGAAAACCTGCGCTTGGGCCGGGCTGATGTTGATATTCAGCGTCGTGCCTGATTGTGAGCCGGGCACATCCACCCACGCAGCAGGATCCGCCACGCTCGCCGAGTTGGATTGGGCAATCCAGCCCTTGTGATCGGTCGGCCATGCAAGCTTCAGCGTGCTGCCGTTCACGGTGAAGGTGATATTCGTTGGGTTAGTGGCGACCGGGATCACCGTAAGCACTCCAGTCGCAGGATTGAAGCTGTATGCCAGCGCCGGACTTGGCGAACCGCTCACCACGCCGAAGTTTCCAGTGTGTCCGGCGGCGCTGAACAGCGTGAATGTGTCGCCGGCGATTAACGGCGTTGCGTCCGAGGTCGCGTTGCTGACGCTCAAGGTGCCACCATAATTGGCGGTTGAGATACCAGTGATCGCGTCACTCGCAGCGACTCCGCCATTTTTGCTGATGCGCATTGCCACAGTGCCCTGCACGGTCAGAGGGGTGCTACTGAGGGCCAAAGTGCCCGGCGAACCCTCATCACCCGCGCCCAAAGTGCCGGCAGGGCCAACTACCACCGGGCCGGCAATCGTGCCCATGCCTGCGAGTGTGCCGCCGCTAACGAGAGTCGTGCCGGTGTAACCATTATTATTATCCAGGTAGAGTGTGCCGTTTCCTTGTTTTATCAGGCCGCCGCCGAGCGCATCGCCCGGCTGGAGCGATTGGCTCAAGATGTGCACCGCCCAGCCGCCGTCGTCGAATACCAGGCCGTTACTCATGACCATGCTTGAGACCTGCAGGAAATCGGTGCTGTTGGTGAATGCCAGCAAAGTGCCGCCGTTGAAATACGCAACGGAAGTGGCTGGTCCGGTATCGGGTCGCACTAGGTTCGCCTGCACCAAGCCGCCGTTGAGCCAGAGGGTGCCGCTGCCGGTGGCGGCCTGCCCAAGCACTAACGCTTGATTGTTGAGCACCTGACCACCGTTGACCGTCAGGGTCCCGGTACCGCCCAATGCGCCAACGACTAAGTTGTTGGCGGCGCCGAACGAGCCGCCGGTACCGCCGCCGTGGAACACAGTGCCGCTATTAACTATCAACGTGCCATTCGCCCCGGCCGATGCACCGACAGCCAGAACATCGTTGCTCACTGCCAGGCTGCCACCGGCAACGATCATCGAGGCCGTGCTGCCATAGCCGATGTAGGTTTGGAGTCGCGAGACAAGGACTGAGCCGCCGTTTGTGAGAATGGTCGTCCCGCCGTTGAACTGGTTCGTTGTGGTGAACGGACTGCCGTTATTCAAATGATTGGCTCCGCCAACGACCCAAGTACCGGAGCCGTTTTTGATAAGGGCGACGCCGCCGCCACCATGATCCTGGATCGATCCGTTCCAACTCCCACCGCTGCTGGTGCCGACGGTCAGAAGAAGATCCAAACCACTGTTATTGTCGAGAATCCCTGCGCCGGTCAGTTCACCAAGTGTTTGGTTGAAGCCGGCCAGTTCCAGCGTGCCGCCCGGGCCAAGGATGGCAGTGGCTGTGCCGGGTATGGCGCTGCCATTGCCAACCTGCAAGGTGCCATTGCTAACGACCGTGTTGCCTGTGTAGGTATTGTTGGTCAGGTTAAGCACCGCAGTGCCGGTGCCCAGCTTCAGCACTCCAGTCGGACCTGAGATGCTGCCCGAGCCACCAAACGTGTAGGCTTTCGAGTTGTTGCTGATGAGCAGGCTCGCGGGCGCAACACTGCTGTTGACCAGAACGGTGCCGCTGCCGAAATCGGAGAACGAGACGAAATCGCCCGGCACGACCACCTGGTGATAAGATGTCGGTGTTGGTCCGAGCACCCAGTTGGTGGTGGAGTTGAGGTCCCAAAGATTCGCCTTGCCGGCAACGCTGTTGGTGCCGGTCCAAAAGATGCCCGGTCCCGTGTTGGTGACGACCGCAACCAGCGTGGATCCGGCCGCGTAGTTGGAAATATAACCTGCGGCCCCTTGCGGCAGGATCAAGTTCGTGCAATTACCCGAACCGGCGACAGAGCCGTTGTACTTGATCAGCGCGAACGTCCCCAGGCTGGCGACCGGCAGGCTGATGCTGTTGGTGCCGTTCAGGGTAAGCGTGCCACAAGTGAGTAGGGGCAAAACCGGGTTGTTGGCGAGCGTAGGAGCCAGACTGACCGTCGCGCCCGGGACGGCACCGGTGCCACTCAACGTCAGGTTGCCAATCGTTGCGTCGGCGCTGCCGACCTGGTTGATCGACAAGATCGCGTTATTACTCACTACAACGCCTCCCGATACCGCCGAGGCCGTCGTAAGCTGCAGAGTTCCGGCATTCACGTAAGCGCCGTTCGCATACGTACTGGCCCCGTTCAACACCAGTGTGCCGGCCTTGTTTGTGATGGAGCCGGTGAACGTGTTGACGCCGTTCAGGGTAGCCGTGCCGCTTCCCAGCTTGGTCAGGCCGCCGTCAAGCGCATTGTCACCTCCGAGCGAGCTATGCTCCAGCGGCTGGCTGATAATGATGCTGTAGCCCTGGCTATCGATAACTGCTCCGCCGTTGCGCACATACGCGTGGGTCAGATTATTCATGAATGGAGTTGTTCCCAGGTTGCCATTCGCAGCTTGCAACGTGCCGCCGTTGAAATAGAACAGGCCGTTGGCGCTGGTAAACGACGTAGTGACTTTCTCTGTTCTCAACGTGCCGCCGTTCAGGTTGTAGGTGCCGAAACTGGTATCGGTATTCTCGCGATGCAGGTTAATACCAGTGCCATTATTGGTGACTTCGAAGGTGCCACCAGATTGATTGATAGTGCCCGTGCCATAGTCACCTACCCGTACTCCGCAAGCGGCTGAAACGTAGCCACCGTTTAAGTTGAGCACCGCCACGCCGCTGGAGCTGCCGGAGTTGCGTCCGCCGACGACGAAGTTGCCGACGGCGGTATTTTTCTCAATCAAACTACCGCCGGTCATATTGACCGTGCCGCTGGCCGTAGAACCCGCCGCGTTGGCTGATGCGATAAAGAAGTTCTGAATCGACACGACAGCGCTGTCCTGCAAATTCATGGTGCCAATCGCGCTGTCAACATCGCCCACATTAAAATCGGCTGTGTTGGTGAAAGCACCGGAACCCCTAATGGTCAAAGTGGCATTATCCGTTCCATTTTGCCCGATACTGGACCAGTTTCCACCGTTGTTGATCGAGCCGCCGGAATCAATCACTAGAGTCCCGCCCTTACCAAATAGATTTCCGGTGAAGGTCTCACGGCCGGCTAATATCAGCATCCCGCTATCGGCCTTGTTCAACGTACCCGCGCCGCTGATCACGCCTGAGAGGCGCGCCGTGGCGCCGCCGCCCACGCCGATTGTCGAAGTGTTCGGCATGCTGATGGCGCGGCTGTTAGTGACGTTTCCGTTCATCTGGAGCGTGCTGCCATTGAGTGTGACGGAGCCGGGGCTGGCGCCCAGAGCGGCGTCGCTGTTAATGACCAGCGAACCGCTGTCGTTGATGAAAACTCCACCAGTGAAGCTGTTGCTGGTCAGTAACGTGAGCGAGCCACTGTTGGACTTCACCAGCGAAGTTACGCCGGCAAGCCCGCCCGCACCTGAGATCGTGTACGGCATGGTGCTGTTTACCTGAAGTGGAAAGGCATAAAACACCGTGTTCAGCGTGATGTTGGTGTGCGGCGGGTTGATCCCATCGTTGAAGAGCGTGTCGTCAAAGAGCACGCCGTCACCGGCAACCACGGTGCCGTTCGTGTATTGTTGGAAGAGCGTGAGCCCGCCGGCCGAAAGGTTGGTCCAGTTAGCCGTAGTCAGGTCCCAACTGCCGCTAGACGCGCCGTTCCAGGCCAGTTGATTTGGCGTGCTGGTGATATTGATCCCAACCGAACCGCTGCTGTTGATCAGTGTAGCCGCCACGCCCGGCGGGGCTATTAATTGGATTCTGGCGAAATCGGGCGACCCGCCAGAGTAGTTAATCAGTGGGAAACTACCCGTTTTCAAGCCCGTTGCCGTGATCGTAATAACAATGTTGGTGCCCTGAGTTAACAACGGTCCGGTCGTCGTGACGGCGACGGCGGTAGGATTAGCGGTGACCGAACCGTAGTTGAGGGCGAGAATTGCATTGTCCTGCAATGTGATGCCGCCGGAGACATTCAACCCGATGGCTGTCGGATTCAGGCTCAGGCCCAACGTGGCATTGCCGACCGTCACGTTGCCCGCCGGCAATGCAACACCCGAGGACACATTGGCAGTCAGCGTGGCGCCATTCGTAACGATCACACTTCCCGGGGTGCTGGGAAGCGCCGCTGCACTGTTTAGATTCAATGTGCCGGCGGCCGCAATAGTGCTGCCGCTGTAGGTGAAGCCGCCCGACAGAATTTGTGTGCCTGCTCCAATCTTCATCAGTGTCAACGTCCCGGCAGAATTTTGAATGGTTCCGCTAAAGGTTCCGCCGGCCCCATTGGCGCCGATCGTCAAAGTCGGCGAGCCACCGGCAGACGTGTCAATGGTTCCCGATCCATTCAAGCCGTTAATAACAAGGTTGTGTGCATTCAAATCCAGGATCGCATTGTCGGTTACATCTCCCGCGACCGTCTTTCCAGGGATGGCGTTATCGACTCCCAGTTGAAGCGTGCCAGCGGAAATGGTGGTGCCGCCGGCGTAATTATTGTTGGGATTGTTCAGGACCAGCGTTCCGCTGCCAGAAGCCGTGAGCGAGGACAGTGACGACACGCCGTTGGTTAAGTCGGTGATGGGCACACCGATGATGGTAGCCACGGATGCGTTGATGTTGCCATTCGCGGCGAGGGTGATGCCGCCGTTCGAGTTGTTGTACGTGCAGCCAACCGTATCACGCAATTGACCGCTGGCGAGAAAGGTGATCTGGTCGGGGGTTGGCGTGGCAGGATTGCCGGGCAGGCTGTTGAGCGCGTCCAACTCACAACTCCACGCGGTAGTACCGGCACCGGTGAGATACCATTTACCGGTAAAACCTGCGTTATTGGCCGTATAGGCAACGTGGTCGTTGGCGTTGTTCGCGTAATTAGTCAGAATCACGCCATCGGCGCCGAGGAGCGGGGCATCGATCACCCAGATGCATTGGTCCGCCTGGATGATAGAGTTTCCGGCGATGGTGTAATGGTTGCCGGCGACATGAATCAGGGCGCCGGCTGTGCCGCCGCTGCGTAACATAGCCCCCGAAGAATTGGTAAAATTGTTAATCGTCAAAGTTCGTGTCGAACCGGCGCCGCCGGTGAATTTCTCCAACATGCTCCCGTTAACGCCACCTGAGAGGTTCACTGGGCCCAATGTTAATGACGCGCCGCCAAAGGAATAGCTGGTCACGCCATCCCCAGGTGTCCGCATGAAAAATCCTGCGGTGTTGTAATCGTTGCCGGCGCTGGGCGCGACGCCGCCCACCCAATGGACGCCGGAGTTAAAGGAACTGGTGCCGAGTCCATCATTTGCCGATAGGTTAATAGTATCGGCGTGGGAAACAACCGCTCCCGCCAGCATCAGCAGGCAAACAGAGGTTATTCGTGTGAGGGGAACTTTCATTGTGCTAGGGGGTTGTGCGGTGACGTTGACTCACCGCGGGTTTGGGTTACTTGCGACATGCGTGCTGAGAGCCTCAGCATCATTCTGCTTTTAAATTTGCTTCTTACGGGCCGGCTACTGATTAGTTCGAACCTCAAAGCCAATATCAGTACCGCTGATTTTCGTCAAGCACTTAGTCTCGTGTTGAGTGAAACTGATGAGTGGTGAGCACGGCACCATTGAACGAGCCTGGCAGCGAAAACCTGGTTGCTGCTGATGAGGTGAAAACCCCGTTTCAAAGTAGGCACACTGCCCCTACCGCCGGAGGCCCATGTGATCCAGAATAGCGCGGGCTTAAATCAAGGAGTTGACTATGCAAATTCCAGTGGGTCGAGCTGCAGCTATGGGTCGCGCGCTGTGCTTCGTCGCGGCCGCGATCGCCTTCACTTCAACCTCCGCTTCCGCGCAGGTGAATTCATGGATAAATCCAACGAGCGGCAACTGGGACGACCCTGTGTCGTGGTCGTTGGGCGAGCTCCCGGACGGCTCGCAATCCGTGCAAATAACCAACTCCGGTTGGAAAGCGGTAGCCATCAACCCCTCAACGCCGGTCAATTACCCAAACTCGATGACCGTAAACGACCTGACGGTTCGCGGCGCGTGGGACACAGAAAATGTGCTGCTCCTGAATTATTTCGGAACGGATGTTCCGCTGACGGTGCTCAACGGGCTGACGCTACAGGATGATGGACGCATTGTGAATTTCGGTTCCGGTCTGGTCGTTCAGAGCGGCACGATCCTCGTAACGAATTCGCAATTCATCCAGGACGGCGGCCTGGTTTGCACGACGAACGCGCTGATGAATCTTAGCTACGCTCAGTATCAATTGACCAATGGCGTTTTCCAAGGGGGCACCGTGGTGGTCGGCTATCCCGTGAACAGCGCCTTCAACCAATTCGGCGGGGCAGTGTCGATCACGAACTTGGTTCTCGGGCCCGGCGGGCCGGGCGCGCCCTACCCGCACGGCGGCGCCTATGCCTTGTATGGCGGGTATCTCAACCTTCCCGGCGGGCTGTCGCTAGGGGGCCAAAACGGCCAGTCGGTGTCCTATTTGCAGGAGGGCGGAAGCAACCAAACCACATCGGTGTACATTGAGGCGGGCATTTTCGGAAATGACCCGGGTTTCACGCTCAATGGCGGTTTGCTCGCCGATAACAACGTATCGATTGTGGGAGATGGCTTTGGCGGCCCGACCATCCAGCAGAACGGCGGCACGCACGTCGTCTCGAACAGCCTGGCTATCGTCGGCGGCGCTGAAAACGGCTATACCCCGCTGCAGAGCACCTATCAGCTCAATGGCGGAACGCTGTCCGCGGCCAACATTAGCCTGAACGGCGATCCCGGGCCGGCGGCGTTCAATCAAACCAACGGAACCACGCAAGCGGGGCAGATCAATGCCGCTGGCTATTGGTATGAGGCGTCTGTCTCGACCTACCTCAACTTGTCGGGCGGCACGCTTACGTGTTCGAATCTCTTTGCCAGCGATGGCGGCCATATCAATCAATCCGGCGGCGTGTTGGTCGTCAGCAATCTCCTGAGCTTTGGCGGGTACAGCGTTCCCCAAGGCCCTCCACCAATCTACACAAAATACACGTTCACCGATGGAACGCTGATCGCCAGCAACATCAATGTGGGCGGCGACTGGATCATCGGCGATGGCAGGTCGACCCGGATCAGCAATCCTGGTTTTATCAGCTTGTCGCACACGCTACAGATCAGCAATGCCACGGAACAGCTCGGAGGCTTCATCCTCGCGACCAATGCAACGATTGACCTGGCCGGGGAGGCTTCGAAGCTGAGTTTCGCGGATAGCAGCGCGGAAGTCTGGAACAGCAGCGCCAAGCTGAGCGTGACGAACTGGAACTGGCTCACCAGCCAGCATTATCTCGGCGACCAGTTGAAGTTCGGCAGCAACCAATTCGGACTCACTGCGGCACAGGTGCAGCGGATTCATTTCATCAACCCGGATGGATATGCGCCGGGTGATTACGCGGCGCAAATGCAGGGTGACGGCACTGTCACGCCAGGCGCACCCGCCTCAAGCGACATCACCAATGACTGGACCGGCGCGGACGGCTATTGGCATGACCTGACGTGGTCGCTCGGCGTGCGGCCGGATAGCTCGCAGACGGTGCGGATCATCGGCGGCAACCGGACAGTAACCGTGAACGCGACAACCGCCGCGAATTATCCTGCATCGCTGACCGTGCACGATTTCGTCCTGAGCGGCGATGCGGGAACGGCGACCCTCGTCCTGAGCAATGCCGGAACCGCGACTCCGTTGCGGGCGCTCAACGGCCTGGTCGTGGAGGACGGCGCGAAGCTGGTGAACTTGAACTCCGGCCTCGTCGCGGACGGCGCCGTGCTCACAGTCACCAACGCCCAGATGAGCCAGGACGGCGGATTCATTCGCACCACCAACGCGACATTGCATTTTCAAAATGCTGAGTATGACCTGACGAACGGTCTTTTCGAAGCCGGCACAGTGTTGCTGGGCGAGCAGGTCTTCTCCCGTTTTAACCAGTTCGGCGGCATGGCGGTGATTTCCGATTTGTATTTTGGCCCCTATCCACCGTATTCCGGGGGAGGTAACTACTCGTTGTATGGGGGGAACCTCAGCCTGCCCAATGGACTTTCACTCTACAGTGACGGAAATTCCTCAGCATCTTATTTCCAGGCGGGCGGAACGAATAGAACCACCACGCTTTCGGTCGAAGATGGGCGTGCCTACCTCACCTTAAATGGCGGCTTGCTCGCCGACAATAGTGCCGTCGTCATGGCCGGGTATTACGGTAACGCAACCATCGAACAGAACGGCGGTGCGCACGTTATCACCAATGGCCTGAGCATTGCCGGAGGCGCCCATAATAGTTATGCAGTCCATCCGGCCACCTACACGCTCAACAACGGAACGCTATCGGCGAGTCTTATCGAGCTGAATGCCAACCAGGGCGACTCGGTGTTCGTGCAAACGAACGGGACCACCAGCACGGGCACTTTTTACGCGCACAGCCAGGGCTTTTTTGGAGAATTCAACGACTACATCACCGTGGCGGGCGGCGCGCTGAGTTGTTCGAACTTCACCCTGGATGATGGCGCTGGAAGTTTCAACCAGAGTGACGGCGTATTGGTCGTCAGCAATCTTCTGACGATCACCGGGTACCGCGACCTGAACATCAGGTACTACGGTACTTATATACTTACCGGCGGAAGCGTGACCGCCAGCAACATCAACATCAGTGGCAACCTGATCATCGGCGACGGCAGCACCAATCGGATCAGCAATCCTGGGTTCTTCAGCCTGTCGCACCTGCTGCAGATCAGCAATGCCACTGAACAACTCGGCGGCTTTATCCTGGCCAGCAACGCGACGATCGACCTGGCCGGCAGCGCCAGCCAATTGAGCTTCGCCAACAGCAGCGGCGAGGCCTGGGCGGGCGGCGCAACGCTGGTGATTGCCGATTGGAATGGCGATCCTTCCGGCGGTGGCGCCGAGCAGTTGAAATTTGGGACCGATCAATCCGGATTAACCGCGGCGCAATTGAATCAGATCCAGTTTCGCATCGGGACTTCAACGAACTTCTATCCGGCAAAAATCCTCAGCACCGGTGAAGTCGTGCCCGATACCAGCGCCACGCCCAGCGTTGCTATTTCGCGGCAGGGAAACAATCTCATCCTGACCTGGCCGTCTGGGTGGTCGCTGCAATCGGCCACGAATGCCGCGGGTCCTTACTTCAACGTTCCGGAGTCGGCATCACCGTACACCATCGACACTACGGCGGCGCCGCAGCAGTTCTTTCGGCTGAGCCAGTGAAGCTCTTCCGCCTACGGCCCGGTGATCTTCATCCTGATAAACCGGATGGCGTTGGTTGATATTGCTGTCGAATCGAGGTACTTGAACACCGCGGTTCCGTTCAGGCATGGCTGGAGCGAGATCAGTTGAATCGATGCGCCGGCAGGCGCCCAGGTGCGCAGGTCGGGACTGGTCTCCCAGTTCTTTTGGGCATCTTGCGCACCAGGCGCCAACGTGATCTGTACGACGACATGCGGTTGGCCGCCGGTGCTCTCGATCGCCGGCTGCAGCCGGGGCGGGACGGAGGCGCGATGAGGATCCAGGCCAAAAGCATACTCCACGAAATTGCAAATGCCGTCGCCGTCCGGATCAGCGGCCGGCCCGGAAATCGCATTGTTTGTAACCGACAACGGATCATCCCAGAAAAGAGCTCGCCAAGTGGCGTATGATTGGACGGGCGCCGCGCCGGATGGCAATCCGCCCGGAATCGCAGAAGCACTCCAGTTGGTCGGCGCGTTGGGGTTTGGAGCGGTTTGCGGGTTGTTCAAGATCAACGATAGGCCCTGGCCATCGGCAGATGCGGGCCAGGGAGCGCTGTCGTTGTAGGTAAAATCGCAAATCGGCACGCCGTTGGATGCGACCAATTGCACCCGTTCACCGTTATTGTCGAAACTCCCGCTATACTCGCCGGCAATCAGCGCATCACAGCCATGACCGTACCGGAGCTGAAACGCGTCGCGATTTTTGACTGCCAGCACATTTGCGCTGGCAGTCAGGTAGCGGACTGCGCCGCCGGTGAAATCGTAAGTCACGCCCATGGTGAACCGCACGCCGGCGAGGTCGACCGGAACGCTGCCGATGTTCAGCAAGCGAACGAACTCAAAATCATCCGCGTTGTTGTAACCGGCGGCGGCCTCAGCCTGGGTTGCGTCGGGAGGATGGTACATGAGTTCCGCCAAAGCCAGGTTGGTCGCGGAGGCGGGAACCGCTGCCGGAGCAAACAACGCGGCGGTCAGAGGGCTCCATTCCCCGGTGGAATTGTTCTGAGCCCGCGCTTTGACGGCGACCACATTCGTGATTGAGACTGGCCCGGTGTAAAGTTGGGCGGCGCTGTTGCGCGCTCCACCGACCCGTCGCGGGTCGCTCCCGTCCGTACAATAGTAGATCGACGCGATCTGGCCCGGGACCGCAACGATTGACGTCATGGTGAGTCCGAACCCAGGGGGGACAGTGCCACCGAACTGGTTGAACACCGGCGGCTCCGTGACGGGCCAGAACCCGGCGTCCCGCAGCATCTGACTGGTGGGGCCGAGCAGATAGCTGCGGCGACCGCCGGCCGTCGCGGTCCAGGCATTAAAGCTGGACAGGTCCAGCCCCTGGCTGGTGTTATAGGCGACCAGGGTTGCCGCCTCTAAAATCAGCGCCCTCAGCTCCGACGCGAAACGGCTTTGGAGCGGGCCGGCGCCGTCCGGGTCACGATCATCGAGAATGCCGCCGTTGAACAGGCGCTGATTGATGTGATCGGCAAAGAGCAGTCGAAATTCGGGGCTGGTGGAAAGCCGGCGAAAAACGCGCGGCAGATCCCACCAATAGGACGGGTTGGAGGAAGGCACGATCAGATCGTTGGTGATGGTGTTGTAGGAAGCGGGATGAGCGTAGCCGATAGCGTTGAACGCTCCTTCGGCGTCCCACACAGCGAAACGGAACCGGCTGTCGGGACCGGCCGAACGTTCACGGGCGATGACAAAGTTGTTTCCCGGCCAATCCCACGTCGCGCAGTAGATGTTCAGCAGGAAATAATCGGCGGCATTATCGACATCCAGCTTGTTGGTCACCGCGGCCCAATTCACCTGGTTGGTCAGGTTCTGATCCAAGGCTGTCAGCAACTGCTGAAATACAGTGCTGTCGCCGTCCACCCAGGCCCAACTGTAATCCACGTCCCAGTTGGCGGTGCTGCGGTAATGTTCCTGGAAAAACGGTTCGCGAAAACGCTCGCACAAATTGAACACGCCTTTGTACACGCCGTTCAGGTACAGGGAGCAAAACAATCCACGCGCGCCGACCTGGCCCATGTCCAGCCACAGCCGCCGGACCAGCTCGTCGGTGATGAACGGGTTGGCGATGTCGTTCTTGCCGGCGCGCAGGCGCAGGTACTGAAAGTCCTTTACGCTGTAATTGGGAAATAATGGGTAATCCAATTCGCCGGGGCCGTAATCGCTGACGAAGTGGAGGTTGAACGACGGCTTCTCGGTCGAGTCCCAGGGTGGCCAGGGCGAACTTGTGGCGGCCTGCGTGAGCCGCATTCTTGGCCGCGAATAGGAACTCGAACTGACACGCAGGCCGATATCAGTGCGCAGCGGCTCCTGATTGGTCGGGTAGAAACCAGACGGAAAATAGAATTCGAGATGGGCCTCGCGCTCGAATGGCAGGCCGTCGCCGAGTACTTCATTGTAACTGTTCGGGCCGGTGGCTTGCCAGAAGGAACCGCTGCTGACCGGCACGTATTGTCCGCCGACAATGGCCAGCAGCCCCCAGGGCGCATAAAATGTCCGCTGCGGGTCGCCGGTGAAGATCAAGGTCGGCGCTTTGGCGAGTGCCACAGGCTGGCGCAACAAGTAGGTATGAGTCTTGGTTTCGGACGGCAAGAGCCCCGGCAAAAACGCCCGTGCCCGGACCACGATTCCGGTTTGGTCACTGGATTGAGTCAGCACCAGGGGGTTGGTGTAGACAAAACCTGTGGCCTCGGTCGGCTCGGTGGCATCGAAGGTGTAGCGGATCTGGGCGCCCATCAGGCAGTTCAAAATCAGTGTGAGTGGTTGGGTTAGGTAAATCCCGCCGTGCAGATCGTTGCCGGCCGCGTCCTGAAACAGAGGCGACGGCGCCTGGCCGTAGTAGATCGGACCGGCATTGTTCGTTCCGGGAGTGGCCGTGGCCAGGTACACAAATGCCGCCGGGTTCGTGGGGCTGCGTCCGTACGAGCAATTGAACACCTGCTGCGGGTAGCCGGCCGGCAAGCCATCCACGAATTGTCCGGCTGGGTTGCACAGGCCCAGGAAATCACCGGTATCGTTCAGTTTGAAATTGGTGTGCAGGCGCGCGGCAGGTCCCGCCGGAGCATTGGCTTCATCGCGATTATCACACATCACCACTAGATAGGCGCCCGCGCCCAGCACGGTGTTCGTTGGGAACCGCCATTTACCCGGCTGGGACGAGTCGTCGGTCAGGCTCCATCGCGTAAGGTCGACCGTATTGGTGCCGTCGTTGTATAGCTCGATCCAATCGCCAAAGGCAGCGGGTTGGTCGTAGTCATCCTCTTCACCGGTCGGCGGAGTAAAGGGCTTGGTAGCCAGGCCCAAATCGATCACGCCGCCCGAAGGCTCGACGCGGCCGATGAAATAAGCCCACGCGCCGCCCGCGCTTCCGAGCTTGACGAAATCGACCAGCGGGTTGGTTGTGTCCCCGGTCTCCTGCAGCCCGGCATTGATTAAGAACTCCGGGGTCGGTGTGTGCTGCGTAATCTGCTCCGGCGCGCTGGTGGTCGAGGGCTGTTCCGCATTGCGCGCTTCCAATGCCAGCACGTTGGCTCCGGCCACCAACCACCGGTTGGCCGGGCCGATCGCGAACTGGACCACGTTGGTGCCGGGACTGACGTTGTAAGCAGGTTGACTGGCGTAGAGAAAATGATTGGTCGGGCCGCAGTTCGCCCGTGCCACCTCGCGGCCGTTCAGGTAAGCGACAAAACCATCGTTATATTGGATGAATAACAGGAGCGCATTGGTCGCGGATGCCTGGGCGGTGGTAGCCGTGAATGTTTTCCGAAGGTAAACCGAAGGTGCTTTTCCTTTCATGGCGGCTGTCAGGTCTGAGGAAAGGCCGGACATGCCGTAACCGGCGGGCAGCACGAGGTTGGTCCAACCGGTCGATGCTGCCGCCAGATAACCGGTTTCGTACCACTGCGCGCCCGAGCCGAGCCGCGGACGATTGAGGGAATCCCAGGACAGCAACCGCTCGCTGGAGCCGGCCATGAACTCATTGAGTAAGACGGCGGCCCGGAGCGACACCGCCATGGCCATCGCCACCGCAATCAGTAAGCTGTATCTGAGGAGCGTGACGCTGCGCATGCCGTGCCAGGGATCAGGTTGGACTTATATCCAGCGGACAGCATGTCACCTAAACTGATGACACAAAGGTAGCTGGTTGGGAAATGCCGTCCCGGCGTCCCAACTCACTTCCGCGCAATTGCCTACCGACCAATCCCTTCTGGGCCTGATAAGTGCGAACGGCCGCCGCGCCGGCACTGTGACCGACAAGCACCACGCGTTTGAAGCCTCGCTCTTCAGCGAAATCAATCCAGGCGGCGAGGTCCCGCACTTCATCGCCGGCCAGTCCCCAATAGCCGCCGCCACGGATCCGTTTATTGCCCCGCCATGCCTCGACGTTTCCGAGGTCATGCATGCGCGTGTTGCCGGCAATGCAGGTGTAGCCGCGCTCAGCCAGGGCGCGGCCAATCGCCACGTAGGTCGGCTCGTAAAAATTCGCCCCCCAGCCATGACTCAAAATGATAGCAACAGGTTTCGCCAAATCTTTCGGCGAAGTAAAGATGACGCCGCACTGAACGATATCGTCGCCGGTCCGAACGTAAACAAGCTGTTCCGGAAACTTCCCGGCGCTCATCCGTTCGGGACGACGCGATAAAATTACCGCCCGCAATGTCAGGAATGTCATGCCGACCAGCGCGAGCGCCACGGCAATCACAACAAGCTTACGCCGTGTTGCTGTGAAAGATCGGAGCTTCATGGGTTCCTCTAAGAACACGGTTGGAGGTCGCTTTGTTTCAAGAATTGACGGCCTATAGCCTGAATCTCCTGATGCTCCCATGATCCGACCTCCTCAGTCGCTGGAACTTAATTCACGAAATGATCCTCGCGCTCCTATCCGTACTTGTTCGTATTGCCTAAGTACAGTTTCTATGCTTGACTCAGCGGCGGTCGGGAATGGGCCCGACCAAATACTCAGAAAGATTACCCTATGGACTCTAACCGGACCGCTCTCCCTCGACCTGCGAATCTTGCACTATTCCTGGTCTTCATCGCCCTTTTGTCGATGACCAATTCCACACCCGTTTTGGGTACCTCAATCGACAGCGCGACGATATTCTCCGATAACGGTCACTATTACCAATTGTTCACCACCATTCGAACTTGGGACAATGCGCGTTGGGCCGCAGGGCAGATGGGAGGTTATCTGGCAACCATTACCTCTCCGGCGGAAAACAGTTTTGTCACCTCATTGCTACCCGAAGGCTTCAATGCCTGGCTTGGTGGGTTCCAACCGGCGGGAAGCCCCGAGCCCGCAGGCAATTGGCAGTGGGTAACCGGCGAGGCGTTTTCCTACGCTAACTGGAATACCGGTGAACCCAACAATGGCGTTGGCTGGGGGGTGACGGATGAAAGCGCACTGGAGATTTATGGCATAACTACAGACCAGCTTGGCAAGTGGAACGATGTCAGGCCAAACGTTGAGACTTATGGATATGTGGTCGAATTCGATTCGACCCCTCAAGGCATTCCTGAGCCCGACGCTCCACCAGTGCCCGACACTTTCAGTTCCATGGGCCTCCTGTGCATGGCTTTGCTTCTTATAATACCAACAGCGCTTTG
>CAZUVM010000157.1:0-34745 GCA_964623885.1 uncultured Verrucomicrobiota bacterium | reverse complement strand
CCTAAGTTTATGCTCATTAACGGCGCAGGTCTTGCGTTTGGGCCTGGAATTGCTCGGAATCGAAGTGCTGGAGCAGATGTAGTAACTCTGCTAGCTCAATCTCATCGGCATTACCACATAAAGGAACGGACCATTAATCTTCAGAACGCCCGGGCTTAGCTCATCGATCAATTCGATAAACACCTCGTCGTTTACGAGCGCATTCAAGGGGTCGATCAGATATTTCGGATTGAAGGCAATAGCCATTTCGGGGCCTTTATAATTGATGGCCAACGTTTCCTTGGCCTCGCCTACCTCAGGCGAGTTGGCGGTAATTTCCAACTTATTCTTGCCAAAATTCATTTTGACGGAATTCGACTTCTCGCTGGTCATAATTTCCGCTCGACGCAAGGCGTGCAGGAATTCTTCTCGAACCAATGCAACTCTTTCCTTGGTTTCGGCCGGTATTACCTGCCGGTAATTCGGATAATTTCCCTCCACCAACTTGCTGACAATCAGCACTGAAGACCCTTTTTCGTCCTTGAGCGTGAAGGAGGCCTGGTTTTCAGCGTAGCGAATTTCAACTTCGCCCTTTTCCTGAAGCAATCGGTTTAATTCTGCCACCGTTTTGGCAGGCACGATAAACTCGCCCTGGCTTTTCTCAGATACATCCACTTCTTCGTCCACCAGCGCCAAACGGCGGCCATCGGTTGCCACCATGGTCATTTTATGGTCTTTAAGACTCAGAAAAATACCATTAAGCACATACCGCGATTCGTCAGTGGAAATGGCGAAAGACGTTTTTTTCATCATCCCGCGCACCGTTTCTTGCGACAAAACAACTTTTTTATCCTCTTTAAAGGTGGGCAAAGGTGGAAATTCGTCGGCACTCAAGCCATTGATCTTATAGAAAGACGCTCCGGAGCGAACGGTACAATTATTTTTGTCATCAACTTCAATGTCGATCTCAAGGTTGCTCAGTTCGCGGACGATTCCGAAGAGCTTTTTAACCGGAACCGTTGAAGCACCGGGCTTTGTTACCTTGGCTTCTACAGCGCATGAAATGGTAACATCCAGATCGGTAGCGGTGAGGGAAAGGCGCTGGCCATCGGCTCGCATCAGCACATTGGAAAGAATCGGCAATGTCGTGCGGTTGCTGACCACGTTCTGCACGGCTTGCAAACCGTTGATCATTTGCTCCTTCGAGATGGTCAGATTCATTGCGTGCTTAATATATTTATCTGTGTACTTGAATCTCTATCCGTATTAAGGGCTGTGAATAAGGCAAACAACCTGCCATGTCAAGGTTACGCCAACGAGTTACGTCGACAGAAAACGAAAAAAGGACTTCGACCGCCAGTGAAAAATAAGCAGAAGTCAGGTTTGTTCACCCTGTCCACAATGAGTTCACCGATAAAGGGTCGGTTATTAATCAACTTGTCGTGCGGTTTTACCTGCTCGACGTGATCTTTCGATAACGACAGGCAAGACCTGCTCCACGTAACTAACCTCCTCTTCACTGGAATCGCGCCCCAAAGAAAAACGAACGAGCGAATTTGCCAATTCAGGTCGTACGCCAAGCGCGCTAACGACGTGCGATGGTTCCAGCGAACCCGCTGAGCAAGCGGAACCGCTGGAGGCACAAACGCCTTCCATATCCAACCCGGCAAGGAGGGCAATGCTATCGGTGTCTTGTACGGTAAAGGAAACCGTATTAGCCAGTCGCTGTTGACGCGAGCCGACGAACTGAACACCCTCCAGCGAGTCCACAAGTCGAATCAAGCGAACTGTAAGAGGTAACAACCGTTTTTCAGGAAAAACCGGCGCATGGGCGAATCGTTCAAGTGCTTCGACGAATCCGACAATACCGGCCAAATTTTCGGTGCCGGCCCGGCGTTCGTTTTCATGTCCGCCGCCGAACAATACCGGGTCCGGATGCAGTGGCGACCGGATAAACAAAGCGCCTGCGCCTTTCGGGCCGTGGATTTTGTGCGCGCACAGCGACACCAAATCGGCGTTAAACTGGTGAATATCCTTAAAGGGTTCCTTGCCAAGCCATTGAACGGCGTCGGTGTGAAAGACGATTCCGCGTTCGCGGCAAAGGGAGCCCAGTTCAGCCACAGGTTGAAGCGAACCGATCTCATTGTTAGCAGCCATCACAGAGACAAGGACAGTGTCAGGGCGAATCGCTTGTGCCAAAGATTCTACCGATACAATGCCTTCGCTATTAACCGGCAAAGTGGTTAATTCAAACCCTTCTTTGGCAGCGAGATACTGGCAGGAGTGCAGCACGGCGTGATGCTCGACCGCCGTGGTGACAATGTGACGCCCCTTTGGTTTGAGGAGTCGTGCCGCACCGAAAAGCGCAAGATTAACACTCTCGGTTCCTCCGCTGGTAAAGATGACCTCTCTGGGCTTGCAACCCAGCACAGTGGCCGCCCTTTCATGCGCGTCATCCAGCATGGCTCGCGCGCGTCGTCCCACCTGGTGAACGCTGGAAGGGTTTCCCCAAATCTCGTCGAGGAAAGGAAGCATGGCCTCCCGGACCTGGGGGTCCAACGGTGTAGTTGCGTTGTAATCGAAATAGACGGTTTGCAAAGTGCCTATCGTCTTATACTGCTGAAAGCATATCCCGGCAATCGCGAGCGATTTGTGCGTTGATTTACGGGATCAACGCTTTGCGCGCCACCACAACATCAGTTCCAGTCCTACACGGTTGGGATATGAGCGTGGGACCCATTCTTTCAGCAACTCGAAATTGGGCGAAAACTTCTTTAACAGGTCGGCGCGCGTTGTGCCAAAAGGCGGGCCATCACGCTCGGGGATCAAGTAATTGACGGCCAGATAATTGCCGTTGGGTTTGAGCCAACGCTGGAGGGCCTGGACATAGGTATCCCGTTCGCTCGGTTGAATCGCACAGTATAGGGTGTGCTCGAAGACCCAATCGAATCTCTCTGGTGGATCGTCGCGCAGGAAATCCGAAAGCTGGAATTTGGCGGATAACCCAGCCGCCTTAGCGCGATGGGTGGCCAAGCTTATGGCACCGGGAGCCAGGTCGAAACCGAGGGCGGTCCAGCCGGCTTTGGCCCACGCGCAAACGTCATGACCAGTCCCACAGCCGGGGACGCAAACAGTACCGCGCGCCAGTGCCTGATGAGCGGCGAGGAAGTCCACGAGTCCAGGGGAGGGCTCCCCTTTATCCCACGGCATGTCCTTCGTCTGATAGCGGTTTTCCCAGTAATCACGGTTCATTTGATTCACGTTTTACGGCCCCATCCACGAGTTCAATCACCTTCGGCGCGCGGGCTGCCACTTTGGGATCGTGCGTCGCCATGACCAGAGTCGTTTGCTTTTCCGCGCGGAGCGCGACCAGGAGGTCGATGATCTCTTCGCCGGTATGTGAGTCAAGGTTGCCGGTCGGTTCATCAGCCAGGATCAGATCTGGCTCGTTAATCAATGCGCGCGCAATCGCCACCCGTTGCTGCTCCCCGCCGGAGAGTTCGTAAGGTTTGTGCTCCATGCGGTCAGCCAGTCCTACACGGCCAAGCAGTTCGCGACCTCGGGCGGCAGCCACCTCGGCCGGGGTCCGGGCCATGCGCGCCGGCAAGCAAACGTTTTCCAACGCATCCAATTCCGGCAGCAGGTAATAGGCCTGAAATATAAACCCGATTTCCTCGTTTCGAACCCTGGCTAGCTCGCGGCGCGACAGGTTAGCCAGATTCCGGCCGGCGAGCCAGACATCGCCTTGATTGGGCGTGTCCAATCCGCCCAGCAGATAGAGAAGGGTGCTTTTACCAGCTCCAGATGCCCCGCGAAGCGCCAGGAAATCCCCGGGCGCCAACTCAACATCGACCCCGCGCAAGACCTCCAGCGTCCTTCGGCCGAGCAGGTAAGTCTTATGTACATTCCTGGCGGACAGGAGAGTTTCACTCATAGCGCAGGGCCTCCACAGGTTTGAGCCGGCCAGCTCGCCAGGCAGGAATCACTCCGCCAAGCAGGCAAATGATCAGGGCGCTGCCACAGATGATAGCCAGGTCCCGTGGAACGATCAGCGCCGGCAGTTCATTGAACCCGTAAATCTTTGCCGGGAATAATTCCCAGCCAGTGGTATGTCGAAGAAAGTGTAGAAACTCGTTCCGGTAAGCTATTGCCAACCGCCCAAGGCCGTACCCCGCTGCGTCGCCGACGATCCCAACGAATCCGCTTTGGCTAAGGAACAACCCAGCCACCTGCAGGTCGGTTGCCCCAAGGGCCTTCAGCATGCCAATCTCCCGCGTTTTTTGGACGACAAACGTGATGAGCGCGCTGAGGATGCACAGCGCAGCCACAATCATGATGAAGAAAAGGATGTAAAACATGACGTTTTTCTCCACCGCCACCGCTCCGAGCAGCGCCGAATTTTCGTCCATCCAGGTTATCACTTCAAATTGCGGCCCCAGCTTCATTTCCAATTGAAGCTGCACGGCAGTCGCCTGATTGGGATCTTTGAGTGAAACGATCAGGCCATGCACACTGTCGTCCAAAACATACAAATCCTGGAAATCCTCCACCGACGTTATTATCCACTGCGCGTTGTACTCCTCATAACCAACATCGAAAATACCGCGCACTTCGAAATCCGGAGCGACCTCGACGGTCTGGCCTTCCTTGCCCTGGTTTTTGCGCATTTTCTTCAGTGCCTCCGGTCCGTAAACCGAGAGGCGATCCCCGACGCGCAGCCCCATGTTCGAGGCAAAGGTTGTCCCCACCAGGAGCCCGCGATTGCTGACATCGAAACTGCCGGCAATGATGTTGGTGGGAAGCGAAGTGATTTTGGATTCCAGTTTTGGGTCGATGCCCCGCAACAAAGGCGCATCGAAACGCGCTTCACCGGTTTCGGTTTCCGGTTGCGTCTCGACCAACGCGCGACCTAGGCAATAAGGTGCCACTGCCTTCACATTTTGGTTTGAAGCAATCAGAGTCATGAGCGGCTCATAATCGTGAAGGGTGCCGTTAGCGAGCCGGACAATGATTTGGGGATTAAAGGCCAGAATTTTCTCGCGCAGATCATGGTCAAAGCCGGTCATTACGCTGATAACAATAATGAGCACGGCGACGCCCAGAGCCACGCCCAGGACGGAAATCAGGGTGATAACGGAAACGAACGTCCTTTTGGGCCGCAGGTACCGCAGCGCCAGCAGCAGTTCAAACGGCAGCCGAGACATGCGGCGGAACCTAATGGGCGAGCGTCAAGGTGTCAACGCAGCAAGAGAACCCATCGGCAAAGACCCTTGCCGCCTTTTGGTTTTGCAGGTTTATTCCCGGGATGAAGATCGAGTCACTGCACATAGGCCAACGCGTCCGGCACCCGCAATATGGGACAGGAGTTGTCAAGGCGCTGGGAGAAACAACGGCCGAGATCCAGTTCGACGATGGTCGGCGCACCATCGCCCCCGAGCCTAGCGGGATTCAACCCGGCGAGGCCCAGGCGACGATGCAAGGATTAGAAGTGCCGCTATCCCAAATCATCGAGCAGACGCTCGCAGCCGCACTCGACCGGCTCGGTCTGGAAAAGCCGGATGCCGTGGTGGAACAACTGGGCGCGCGCTGGCATCGAGGCAAGGCTGTGCTGCACCCGTCTGACTCGGCACTGCAGACGAAAGAGGTCCCACTCGAAACCTTGTTCCACAAAATTGTGGGGATCCGAAACCAGCTGAGGGTTTTGGAGCAGAAGATTAACGCGCATACGGTGCTATCCGATGGTGAGAAGGTCGAAATGCAGCAATACATCAGCCGTTGCTACGGGGCTTTGACCACTTTCAACCTGCTGTTCAAAAACAAAGAAGATCAGTTCTCATCGTAGCGCGATTGCTCTCCGAGCGCAAAATTGTAGGACCGGGCAAGAGATAGATTAATGAACTCTGCGCGAGCATTGCTGATAAAAAGGCTTTTCCCCAACGGTATTCCCACCCTGTGGTGCCCTCCGTTGACTCATTACGAGGCGGAAGGCGGAATTGACCAGCAAAGAATCGAAGCGCATCTGCAGCATTTGGCGCCGCATGCAAAAGGATTGCTCGTGCCGGGCTCGACCGGAGACGGTTGGGACCTCAGCCCGGAGGAGCGCCGGCGTGTCCTGGAGATCGTGCTAGAGCAGGCAGTCCAGTTAAACCTGCATGTTCTAATCGGGGCTTTGCAGGCCGATCCGGCGGACGCGATTTCCTTAATTCGCGAAGATATTAGCTGGCTTAAGAAAAGGACGGGCGAAACGGATACTGCGCAAATGATGGCGAAAGCGCACGTTTGCGGGTTCACGGTATGTCCGTCGCGCGGCCAGGAACGCACGCAACAGGAGATTCGAGCAGGTCTCGCTGCTGTGCTGGAGTTGGGATTGCCAACGGCGCTGTATCAATTGCCGCAAATGACTCGAAATGAAATGAGCCCGGAAACCGTTGCAGAACTGGCGGGTGAATTCTCTAATTTCATTTTTTTCAAAGACAGCAGCGGGGCGGACCGCGTGGCGCTTTCCGGGCAAGATCTGGATGGGGTTTTTACGACGCGCGGCGGCGAAGGTGATTATGAGAAATGGCTAAAGTCTTCCGGCGGCCCCTACAGTGGATTCCTGTTGGGTTCGTCGAATTGCTTTGCTCCGGAACTGGCCCAGGTGATTCGGGACTTGGATCTAGGACGAACCGAGGCTGCGCGTGAGTTGTCGGTCCGAGTGACAGCCGTGGTTCGAGAGGTTGCGAAATTTGTCCGCGGCCGCACGGGAGGCAACTCGTTTGCGCAAGCTAACAAGGCTATCGATCATTATTTTGCTCACGGACCATGTGCCGCACGACTGGCGCCGCCTCGATTGCACGATCGCACCACCGTGCCGGCCGATATTGTTGCAGCGACTGGTGGGCTGCTAACAAAGTGGAAATTAATGCCGCAGCGTGGGTATTTGCAATCGTAGCGAGGGTGTCAATTCGCCAGCTCGAACATTTCACAGCGACGGCAGAGTGCCGAAGGAGTAGCGCAGATTAAATCTGCGCTACCCGACATGCTGCTGCGGGCTGCTGTGAAATATTCGAGCTAAGGTTCCCGCTTTAGCTCAACAACATTGGTCAACAACAGGGGCTCGGTGACCTCGGGGACGTGGGCGTATCTGAAATTATCCAGGTCGAGATGAGAGACTCTTTCGGCGGCGAGAACGGGACGGAGGTCGGGCTTGGCCAGATCGAGCCGCACGTCCTGCAAAGTTAGCCGTTCGACGTTCCGGGCGTAGATGCCCCAGCCAGGCAGGGGGCGGATATCCACGCCCGGCCGATTCACAGGTTTCGTGGCCGACTCGGCTGGCCCACCGCCGGTGAACTCAATGCTGGCATTGCGGACAACAACGTTTGTGATGGGGACATCCGACCAACTCTCAACGGAAAGGGCGGCGCGATAAACGCCGGTGGCGTCGAGTCCCGAGATTGTGACTTTGCCAACCGGATTCCCGGGCCTGGTCCAAATTGTCACCGGCGAGGAGACGTCGCGCATGCTGTTGTTGGCTAGGAATACTTCATCGAGCAAGCCGTCGCATTTGTCCCAGGCCCCGGGCTGAAGAATAATGCCGCTCAGCATATTATGCCGCGCGCTGCTTCGGTGGGGTTCGCGTCCGGGGCCGTAAAAGAGACAGTCATTTACGGTGAGACGAGTCGCGGGCCCGATAAGCCGAATGCCGTTGCAGGCGGAATTCAGAACGCAGCCGGAAACCACCACATTATCCCAGTAGCGACCGGCGATGGAATCGTCGCCCGTATAGAACTGGCAATTAAGGATGTTGACATTGTGGCACCAGGAATTGGCGGCGCCTCGGAAGTGGACGCCATCCCAGCCTCCGGTGATGTTCACATTGCGAACGTCCACATCGTCACTGACCTGGAAAAAGATGGCGTAGTTGGCGGAATCGCGGATGGAAAAATCGCGCAGAGTGAAACGGCGGCAATTGACGAAGGTGATGGTATGCGGGCCGCGACGGTGCTCTTCGCCGGTGGGATCGAAGACCTTGTTGCCATCGATAATTCCGGGACCGGCAATCGTCACGTCCTCGACGTCCTGGCCGATCACGAGGCCGCGATGCCATTTGCCCCATCTGGCTTCAGGCATGAAGCTGGGAACTGCTGGGGCTTCATAGGCAGCGAGATTCGTCGTGCCGACCAGCGCCGCGCCCGCTGACAGGAACAAGCTGGTATGGCTTCGAAGATGCACGGTGCCGGAAAGATAACGGCCCGCAGGAAAGAAGACCTGCCCGCCACCGGCCGTTGCGCACGCCTCGATCGCTTTGTTGATGGCCGCGGTATCAAGGGTGACGCCATCGCCGACGGCCCCATAATCATGGATGTTGAACGAATTTGGTTCGGAAGCGCAGAGCGTGAAGCCAAGGCAGACGAGCAGGGGGAGGGGACTCAGGCGTCGTTTCATAGCAGCTATGTAGCGGATTTGGGGTTGCATGAAAAGCGCCGCGGCATACGATTCCCGAGCGGGTTGTTTTTAGTGTTTTATGTCACTGACCTCCTTCTATCGCTCGCGCCGCTGTGCGACTCTTTCGAACGGTGTTCTCGAGATCGTGGTTTCCAACGAGGGCGGCCACATCGCAGCGGTAACGGACGTGGCAACCAAGGTAAGCCCGCTGTGGCGTCCGCCCTGGCTTTCGATCGAGCCTTCGCAGTACGATCTTGCCAAACATCCTGAGTATGGCGACAACGCCGAAAGCAAGCTGCTGGCCGGCATTCTTGGGCATAACCTATGTTTGGATTTGTTCGGCGGGCCTTCGGAGGATGAAGCAGCCGTGGGTATGACCGTGCATGGCGAAGCACCTATTTCGCGATACGAGGTCTCCATTGAAGGGGATACGCTGACACAACGAACCGTGCTGACTCAGGCCCAGCTCCGGTTTACGCGCGTCATCCGTTTACCGGCAGAATCACGCGTGGCAACGATCGCAGAACGAGTGGAGAACCTGTCGACCTCCGATCGGCCGATCGCCTGGACGCAACATGTTACGCTCGGGCCGCCGTTTTTAGAGAAAGGCCGCACACAATTTCGCGCGAATGCGACCCGGGCAAAGGTCATTGAAACGGATTTCACCGGCGGTAAAGGGTACATGCAAATCGGCGCGGAGTTTAAGTGGCCGATGGTGCCCTGCACCGACGGGGCGCATGAAGACATGAGGCTCTTCACGAACCGGCCGGTTTCGGGCGCTTATTCAACGCACCTGATGGATCCGTCAAGCGCACAAGCATGGTTCCTGGCCTGGAGTCCTACGCATCGACTGGCCTTCGGCTATGCCTGGCAACAACGAGATTTCCCCTGGCTCGGTATTTGGGAGGAGAACCTGAGCCGCACGCAACCGCCTTGGAATGGCGCAACTGTGACGCGCGGAATGGAATTTGGCGTCTCGCCGTTTCCGGAATCGCGCCGCGCGATGATCGACCGAGGCGGATTGTTCGGCGTGCCGGGTTATCGTTGGGTTCCGGCACGGTCAACTGTAAAGGCGGAGTACCGGCTGTTCCTGGTTCCCGCGAATTCGGTTCCGGAGGCTCCCTTAGCAATGTGAGGGCACCTAAGCCGTATCCGTGCAGGTGAAAACCACAGATGGACACAGATGAACACAGATTTGCTCTACCGTGCTGATCGAGTGCGGGTTCACAATTCAAAGAGGGTGCGACTCGTGCAAGAATCGCGCTCGGGGTCTTTTCAGCTGTGTGAAGCTGTGGTTGAACTGAGTTGTTCCTGTTAAGCAAACGCCGCCGGCTGCTTGGAGGACTTCCATTCTTTTACCAGGTCCGGGAGCTTGCAGGCATCACAGATTGAGTTGGAGTGATCGCAGAAATCGCGAATCATCTGCAGCAAGCCCTGCTGTGCTGCGGCAGTGGGCAGCATGCGCGCCGAACCGCCGCCGAGAAGTCGTTCCCGCGCGAGCCGCAGAACGGAGTTATCCTGCGCGGCTGGCCAAGTTAAATAGCGGCGCTCGATGCGCTGTTGCAGGAGCTCGTTGTTACCCTCGGCCGCACGGGTCCATAGCCAGGGCAACGCCACGTTGATAGCCAGGTCCGTTAGACGGGTTTCGCCGAGCAATGGTTGCGATTTTTTAAGACGAGGCGATTTCAAGGTCCAATGCCAGGACCAAAAATCGTCATGCTCGATCTGCAGCATCTCCAGCAACTTCGGCGCTAGCTGTTTTTCGGGCATTTCCTCCGCGCACCATCGTTCCAGCTTTGCGGGGAGATCCGCTTTCACGGACCAGGCTGCCGCGAGGGCCAGACGCCGCTGGGGGTGATTCGCCGGGCGGAGTCCATGCAAGTGCCAAACGGCACGAGGCAGCGCTGCGTCGGCGAGGCAGTCTCGCTCGCGCCACCAGTGGTCCCATATTTGGCGCAGGTACTGATCGGATCCACGCTGGGTTCGCGTGAGTTCGGCAGGCAGGAGGCCACTTAGACCTAGTAACCGAGCTTGCAGCGCCAGGCACGCGGAGCGTGGAGGGGCCATTGGATTGATGGATTGAAGCATTGATGGATTAATGGGGTTGCCGCCGACGACCTCAGCGCTGTGTTCCACCAATCCATCAATCCATTCATCCGGTAATCCAGCTTTGATGGCCCACCGAGGGCGGAGTTCGGCCAGTCGTTGCATCGGCCACACGTTGTGTTTGTAGCCCAAGGCGCGGAAGAGTCCTTCCCAGAGCGATTGTTCCCAGCCGGTTTGCCGGGCGCGCGCCTGGAATTGGGCTGCTTTGCTTCGCAACCGCACCTGAGCGGCCTGTTGCAGGAGTTCCAACAACTCGGCCGATGGCAGCTTGCGCAATGGCGCACAGCACTGACCGCGCCATTCTTCAGGAAGAGTGCGGGCCGCCTCGCCGCCTAACCAGAGGCTCAGTTCTCCCAAAGGCGCGTCCAGGACCGGCCGCAGCCAAAGCAGTGGCGGACCGCCTGTAACTGCGCCACGCGGTTCGTTTTCCCAAATCACGTGCAGAATGACGTTGCGAAAGGCTGGATTGCGATCGTGTCCATGACTGCGCCAACCGCTCGGACGCAAGTCCACCTCGATGTCGCCGCTGCGCGCGGTTTCCTCGCCGAACTGGAGCACAGCGTTGCGAAAGTCAGGGCCGCCTTCCCGACTCTGGAAACCCGGGTGCAGGACGCGCAGTGGACGACCGTCGGCGGTCTGCAATTGCTCGCGCTGAAGCCGTTGATGCTGCCAGATCGCTTGGAGAAGTTGCTCCGGCGGCGAGTCCTGATCGTCGCGCAGTGCCGGCACCGCTCCGCTGCTCACCCGCCATTGGGCGTAGAATGTATTTAGCTCGGGCCACACCTTGGCGAAGGTTTTGGTCAGACCGGCGAGTAAAGTCAATAGTAATGACGCGACTTTGCTTTGTTGATCTAACGGTGAGGATCTCAGCATGGATTGCGGGCCCGAAGCAGTATTGGCTTTAAGCGCCCGTCGGCTTGGTAGGTGTCGTCGTCGCGGTTGGATTAGCCAACTTGCTTCGGCGAATCCCGTAACTTAAATAGACCACCATCCCGACGATGAACCAAACGATCAGTCGCCGCCAAGTGGGCCAAGGTAGCCCCGACATCAGCAGCAGCGCCGAAACTGCGCCCGCGGGGGCCACGAACCACACGGCAGGCGTAGTGAATTTTCGCGGTAATTCTGGTTCGCGAACTCTAAGTACAAGAATGCCGACCGACACAATTACGAACGCCAGGAGCGTGCCGATGGAGCACAGGCTCCCTGCCTCCCTGACCGTGAACACCGCCGAAAAGAAGGCGACGACAATGCCGGTAAGAATCGAAGTTATCCAGGGTGTCCGGAAGCGCGGGTGGATCTGGCTGACGACTGGAGGCATAAGTCCATCGCGAGCCATGCTGTAAAACACACGCGATTGTCCCAGCAGCATCACCAGGATCACCGAGGAGAGTCCGGCGATGGCGCCCAGTTTGATTAGTTGCCCCATCCAGCCCATGCCGGCGCGGTCAGCGGCGACGGCAATCGGGTCTGGCACGTCGAGTTGCGTATAAGGCACCACGCCGGTCGCGATTCCGGAAACAAGGATATACAGCACTGTGCAGATGAGCAGCGATCCGATGATTCCAATGGGCATATCCTTCTGCGGATTCTTGGCTTCTTGCGCCGCAGTGCTGACCGCGTCGAAGCCGATATACGCGAAGAAAACAATCCCAGCCCCGGTGATGATTCCAGAAGTTCCAAAATGTCCGGATTCTCCAGTGTTGGGTGGGATGAACGGATGCCAATTGGCGGCTTGGATCGCCCGAATCGCGCCAAAGATGAAAAGAAGCACGACGGCAAGCTTTACAAAAACGATGAAGTTATTGAAGCTGGCCGATTCTTTAATTCCGACCACCAGCAGGGTGGTGACGATAAAGATGATAATGACCGCGGGCAGATTGAAGATTGCCGTGGCGTGCGGCAACATTGAGGGGTCGGTCCCTAGCGCCTTGATCTGATCCGACATGCCCGCCACGACAGCGACCCAGCCGGCCTTAACTTTGAGGGTGGCTGCCAGCGCGGCTGGGATTTGAACCAACTCCGTGCCGCGGGCAGCCGAAAGCTGCGGCGGCATATCGAATCCAAAATCGTGTAAAAACGACACAACGTAACCTGACCAACCAATCGCCACCGTGATCGCGCCGACAGCGTATTCAAGAATGAGATCCCAGCCTATAATCCAGGCGAACAACTCGCCGAGGGTCGCGTAGCCATACGTGTACGCGCTGCCGGCCATAGGCACCAGTGAGGCGAACTCGCTGTAACACAATGCGGCAAACACGGAGGCAAGACCGGCGAGGATGAACGAAAGCACTACAGCGGGTCCGGCATTCTGTGCGGCAACGGTTCCGGTTAGCACGAAAATCCCGGTACCTATAATCGCGCCGACACCCAACGCCGTGAGGTTAACAGGCCCGAGCGCGCGCTTAAGGCTGTCGTCTGTGAGGGCTTCCGCTTGCAGGTCCTTGATGCTCTTCCGGCGCAATAAGTTCATGAATGGTCGAGGTTAAGTGCGCTGATTGCTGAAGGTAAATGGGGCAGAAGCGCAGGAATGTCAAGGATTGGATAAAGAGACCGTCCAGAGACGATAAAGGCAAAACGACAAAGAGGGAAGCGACAAAGGCAGCGTTTACCTAACCGCAGACTTTCCACGCCACGCCAGATAAACCGGCACGCCGGTCAGCACAATCGCCAGGCCGGGCCAGGTCGTTTGGGTTTTGTAGAGCAGCAGCACAACCGCAATAGCAGTTGCGGCCAGCAGGTAAAGCGCCGGCACAATAGGATATCCAAAGGCGCGATAAGGCCGCTCGGCATTCGGCCGTTTGCGGCGCAAGACGAACAGCCCGGCGATGGTGAGCACGTAAAAAATCAGCACGGAAAAGATGACATAATCCAGGAGGTCGCTGTAAAGGTTGCCGTAATGTTCCTGGCCCGTAGCGGCATCGCGCAAGCGGGTGTGCGGCAGGACCAGCACGCACGCCCAAAGGCATTGAAGCAGCAGGCCCACTGCCGGTACGCTGCAGGCGTTCAACTTTCCCGTTGATTTAAAAAAGAGCCCGTCTTGGGCCATTGCGTAGTAGACGCGCGCACCGGACAAGATGAGTCCGTTGTTGCAGCCGAAGGTGGAAATCATAATGGCAATCGCCATGATGACGGGACCGGTTCCATGGAACACTGTAGCGATGGCTGCGGTGGCGACGCGGTCATCCGGCGCATGCTTGATTTGATCCAGAGGCAATAAACACAGATACGCCAGGTTCGCCAGGATATACAACGCCGTGACCAGCCCGGTTCCCAGCGCCAGAGAGAGCGGCAGGTTGCGCCGCGGATTCTTAACTTCACCGGCGGTGAAAGTGACATTATTCCACGAATCCGAAGAAAACAGCGAGCCCACCTGGGACACGCAAAACGCGACAAACAAACCGAAAGCGCCCCCGGCGGCGGAGACGGTGGGCAGCATTGACAGGTCCGGTTTGATCGGCGAGGGGTCTTGTGGGATCCACAGGCCGGTAAAATTGGCTTTCAGCACCTCCGTGTTCCGTGCCAGCACAAGGCCGATCAAGATCAAGAGAAACAGAGAAAGAGCTTTGGCGGAGGTGAAGACATTTTGGATCCACTTGCCCAGCGCCAGCCCGCGCGTGTTGAGGAAGGTCAGCAAAGCAATCAACAGGATGGCTACCAGTTGCTGCGTCGAGAGACTCAGCGCATAGCCAGAAGATATGTTTACAGGGGGTATGATCCATGCGGTAGGCGAAACTGCCTGAACCATCTGGCCAAGATACCGCGAGAAGGCTACTGCAACTGCGGCAATCGTGCCCGTCTGAATCACCAGAAACAGTGTCCAGCCGTAGAGAAAGCCCCAGAGGGGGCTGTACGCCTCGCGGAGATAAACGTATTGTCCCCCGGCGCGCGGCATCATTGCCGCCAACTCACCGTAGCTTAGCGCGGCACTGATGGTCAGCGCTCCGGTAACCAACCACACCAGCAGCAGCCAACCGCTGGATCCGACTTGCCGCCCGATATCCGCTGAGACAATGAACACGCCTGAGCCGATCATGGAGCCCGCGACCAGCATGGTGGAGTCGAGAAGACTTAAGCCCTGAACAAGCTTCAATTCAGCGGGGGCCGGTTGCGTGTCAGTCGTGGGCATGCGGCAGGGTAATGTGCGGAAGTAGAGCCGGAAAGGGGCAAAATGCGATCGGCCAATGTTGAAACCAAGCTGCTGGCGAACCGCGTAAGTGGTGCGGAGTCGCGAACCGATTACCAGGGGGCAATTACCGGTATCACCTGCCGGTTGAACCGTCGGTAGAATCTAAAGTCGCTGTCCGTCGTAATCAGTTTGCAATTCCGATTTAACTCAGACATCCGCACCAGGCAGGCATCTGCCAGATCCATCGGAATGTCCGAATAGCGCTTCATCAACCCAGCCACTAATTCAAACTCCGTTTCGAGCTGAAAGGCCAGGCAGAGCAGTTGTTTGCGCATAAAAGACCACAACGCTTCGAGATGCTCGGGTTGGTGTCCGATTAGCCAGGCCGTTTCCGCTAAAACGGGTTCACACGTCAGAAGCGGCGGCGGAATGCGCTGAAGTTGCTCGACGACCCATTCATGGTTGGCATCGCTCTCCCTTAAATAGGCTACTAACGGTCCGGTATCGACGAGAAACTTCGTCATTTACCAAACCCGGCCAAATATTTCCTCATATTTGTGGAAACATCCCGCGGACCCCCTTTGATGATGCCGCAATAATCCTTTGCCAGTTCATGAACCGACGGTGAACGCTTGGGTTTTCCGTTTCGTTGCCGATCAAGCGTCTCCCGGATGAGGTCTGATTTTGTGCGGCCTAGCCGCTTCGCTTCGTCGGTCAACCAGCGGTCCAGCGTGCGATCGATCCTCAAACAGAGCGTCTTCATGCCCTGAATGTAATACGTGACTGTCAGGCGCGCAATACGTTTTAATTCGCTGTGTGCGTCAGGACTGCATGCGTTGCCCCGGTGCCTTCGCCGGCAAGGGGGCCAGTATGGCCAGGCCGATTACTCCCAGCACGCCTATCAGCCCGACCCAACGCGAGCGCCCCTTGGCTACAGAATAACAGGCGCAACCGCGAATCCAGATCACGTGCCCGACGTAGGCTGCCAAGCCCGCCAAACCGAAAAAGATCCAAAAAAGCGCGTTGCCACGAAAAGACGTGAGTTCCACTCCCGGAACGCGCATGCGCCAGCCGGCATAACCCAAGCCAACCCCAATAAGAAACAGGCCGAATCCCAACAGCAGCAGCTTGCGCGCATAGATTTTGAGCCTCTGCGCCGAGGCGTCTCCCTCCTTCGCTTCCACAATTCTGCTCTCATCCACACCGACTCCTAAATAAACCAGCAGGCCTGCCGCCATCCAGAAGAAGAATCTAATCCAGTTCGTCGATGGCAACTCGTACATCAAGTAGGCGCATGAAACAATTGCGCCGAGCGGCACCCACGGCACCCACGGCGTGCGAAACGGACGCGGTCGTTCGGGATCGGTGTAGCGCAGCGCCATGACCCCTGCTGCCACCAGCACAAATGCGAATAACGTCCCTATGTTTGTTAATTCAACAAGCTCATTAATATTGGCAAGCGAAGAACAGATTGCCACCGCAATGCCCGTGATAATCGTAGTCACATGCGGGGTGCGAAAGCGTGGGTGTATCCTGGCGGCCCACGGTGGCAGCAAACCGTCGCGGCCCATCGAGAAAAAAATGCGCGGCTGGCCTGCTTGATACGGCACCAAAGCTGAAGTGGTGGCCACGACAGCGCCCAAGGCGATAATTCCTGCCGTCCAATTCATTCCCAGGCCCGTGAAGACGGCAGCCAGCGGTTCGGCATTATCCAAGGTATTCCACTTGGCCAGGCCCGTCAGCACGATGGCAACCGCCACATACAGGATGGTGCAAACCACGAGGCTCGCCATAATGCCGATGGGCATATCGCGTTGCGGATTGCGCGTTTCCTCTGAAGCGGTTGAAACCGCATCGAATCCGATGTACGCGAAGAAAATAATCGCCGCGGCGCTGGAGATGCCTTTCATGCCGTTCGGCGCAAAGGGCGTCCAATTCTCCGGTCGGATATACATCACACCGAGCACTAGAAAAAAAGCAATGATCGCGAGTTTGGCGATGACCAGGCCGGTGTTGAAGTGGGCGGTTTCGCGGATGCCAATCAAGACGATCCACGTGACGATGACAACGATCACGAACGCAGGCAGGTTAAAAATGATGGGTAACCCGAAAAGGTGCGGGGCCAGGTGGACCGCTGTGGCATCGTGAACTACGCCAGGGTCAAGAGTGCTCAGATCGACATGTTTCGCCGTGGCAGCGGCCACCTGGTCGGCCGCCTGAAAGGCGGAGCGAAAATCGGTGCCAAGCCAGGAAGGCAAATTGAGGTGGAACTGCTTGAGCAGAGTTTGAAAGTATCCCGACCACGATACGGCGACGGCGGCATTGCTGATGGCGTATTCCAGAATCAAATCCCAGCCGATGAGCCACGCGGCCAATTCGCCCAGCGTTGCGTACGCGTAGGTGTATGCGGAGCCAGACACGGGCACCATCGCAGCGAATTCCGAGTAACAAAGCGCCGCAAACCCGCACGCCACTGCGACCATCAAGAACGAAATCACCAACGCCGGGCCCGCCCCGACGTGCTCGCCGCCACCGGCCGCGGCGGTGCCGACGGTAGAAAAAATCCCAGCGCCCACAATTGCGCCCACCCCCAACATGGTCAGTTGAACCGGGCCCAGGACTCGCCGGAGCTGGTGCTGGGGTTCGGTCGTTTCGCCCACGAGTTGGTCCAGGGATTTGCGGCGGAAAAGCTGGGGCGGCAGCATGTCGGTATTGGGGCAAACAATGGCCTTCGACCGTCCGGCGTTCAAGCGGAAATGCCTGTTAACATTTAGGACCTTTCCACAGTCATTCGTTTTTCTATTATGACACCATATGAGTACCCCTGCTCAAACCCGCCGACACTTCGCGAGCGACAACTACGCCGGAATTTGCCCTGAAGCGCTGGCGACGATGCTCGAAGCCAACGCCGGTCACGAAATCAGCTACGGGGACGATTCCTGGACCACCAAAGCGTCGAACCTGCTCCGTGATGTTTTTGAGACCGATTGCGAAGTCTTTTTTGTCTTCAATGGGACCTCGGCCAACTCGCTTTCGCTCGCTTCGCTCTGCCAGTCCTATCATAGCATTTTGTGCCATGAACTAGCGCATGTGGAAGGTTCCGAATGCGGCGCGCCGGAGTTTTTTGCCAACGGGTCTAAAGTGCTCTTGCTTCCCGGCGCCGATGGCAAGATTGACCCCAAAGCCATCGATAAAGCGGTCAACAAGCGCACCGATATCCATTATCCCAAGCCGCGCGCTCTGAGCCTGACCCAGGCGACGGAGGTCGGCACGGTTTATTCCATTGACGAGCTCCAGGCGCTAGCCGACATCGCCCGGCGGTTCCGACTGCGCATCCAAATGGACGGCGCCCGGTTCGCCAATGCCGTGGTGTCACTTGGCGTAACCCCTAAGGAAATCACCCGGGAAACGGGTGTGGATGTGCTCTGTTTCGGCGGCACGAAGAACGGTTTGGCCGTCGGCGAGGCCGTGGTCTTTTTTAACCCGGAAGTCGCCCGCGAGTTCGATTATCGCTGCAAACAAGGAGGACAGCTCGCTTCAAAAATGAGGTTTCTTTCGGCCCCGTGGGTTGGCTTGCTTCAGGACGGGGCCTGGTTGCGGCACGCGCGCCATTCGAACGCCATGGCCAAGCGGCTTGAGTCAAAGATCAGAAACCTGCCGGGCATCAGTATCTCCTACCCGGTGCAAACGAACGCCGTGTTTGCCAAGATCCCTGAGGCGGTCGTTCTCGGCGCACACGAACGTGGCTGGCATTTTTACACGAATGTGGGCGGATGGGACGAATCCCGTCTGATGTGCAGTTGGGACACGACCGAGGAAGATGTGGATAGTTTCGCTGCGGATTTGGCGGAGTTGGCCGGCATTCAATCGTAATCGGCCCAAAATTAGGATCGGGATCTCGATCAGCATTACCATTACTGGAAAAGCGGTCTCGACAAGCCCCCGGAAGATTTTAAAATTATCGCAAAATTTATTTTGCATTTTTTGAAGACGCTGGTAGAAAGAGCACAGTTTGGTTCTTGTTTCGGCTGGTTAGTTTTTAAGCAGGTTCCGCTTGGGCGCTTCTATTCCTCACGACCAAGTTCGCGGAGTCGTTGTGAGATCGTGTCGGAATGAACGCACCTATTTTTTTCGCCGCCGCATCAGGCACCGGTAGTGAGCCGGAACTGCTTTATGTGATCCGGCAAGCTACGCCGGAAGCCAAGGCCATCATTGCCTTCCTGATCGTCTTCTCGATCATTGCCTGGACCGTCATGGTGGCCAAAGCCGTCCAGATGCGCCGCGCCAAACGGCTTAACCAGTTTTTTAACACCGAATACCGCAACCAAAAAGGCGTGCTCGAAGTATATGACCGCCGCGTTCAGGCCGATGGCTGCCCAATGTTTGTTGTATACCAAACTGGCAGCCTGGAACTGGATGCAAGGTTGAAGAATCCGGATGGGAACGGCCGTAAAAAGTTCCTTTCGCTCAAGGGTATGGAACACGTGAAACGTTCGATGGAAAATGCCGTGGCGCAGGAATCACTAAAGCTCGAATCGGGCTTGATCCTGCTGGCGATTGCGGTAAGCGGTGCGCCTTTCCTGGGGCTGCTGGGCACGGTTTGGGGCGTCATGAGCACTTTCGGCCACATTGCCCAGCAGGGGAGCGCAACCATGGCAGCCATGGCACCGGGTGTCGCCGCAGCCCTCATCACGACCGTCGCGGGTTTGCTAGTCGCCATCCCTTCGATGTTCGGTTACAACTGGCTGGTCCATACGCTGCGCGTCCTGACGGTCGAGCTGGACAATTTTGCGCAGGACCTCGTCTCGAAGATGGAGACGGAGTATTTGGAGGAATAGCTGGTTATGTACTTTAACCACAGAGGGACACAGATGAACGCGGATGGAGTTGATTGCGTGGCTCGAACTTGCACCGACCCAGTAGCGCAGGCCTCCGAGCCTGCCGTATCGCCGACTTCCAGTCGGCGGGGTGTTGGCCCGCGCACCGGCCTTCGCAAGTTGGAAACCTGCGATACAGCAGGCTCGGAGGCCTGCGCTACTTCCAGAGCGTGTGACTCATCCAGGGACAACGGTTTTCACTTTGCAGTATCCACTCCTAACTGAATGCGCCGCTTTTCCCAACGCAGTGCGCTGGTGACCTTGAGTGAGATCAACATCACGCCACTGCTCGATTTGGCGTTTGTGCTATTGATCATCTTCGTGATTACTACTCCCTTGCTGGAGCAGGCGCTGCCGCTGAAGCTACCCTCAGGCGGCCAACCAGACAAACCTCCGGATAAACGCCACATCCGCACGGTGGAAATCAGCGCACAGGGCGCGTTTATCCTGGACCGGCGCAAAGTATCGCTGGACCAGTTGGAAGCGGATTTGGATCGCGACCATAAATCCGACCCGGACTTGGTAATCAACCTGCGAGCGGACGAGGCAAGCCGCTGGAAGGACATTTCTGCCGTTTTGGACCGTTGCCAGAGGCACGGAATCACGCGCATCTCGCCGCGGTTTGAGCCACCAAAGCCGAAGTAATGAACCGACTGCAGAAAAAATGCTTCATCGTTTCGGCCGGAATGCACCTGCTGCTCGGCCTGATTTTTCTGTCCAGCTCGGCGTTCATTTCGTCGAAGCCGGCACAAGATGTAGGCCCAGTTTTGGATTTTACACCGATAAAGACGACGGATCTCGCAGTAGCTCCATCGGGGGGTACCCCGAACGCTGGCGCATCGCGGGCGGCTCAGCCAACCGAACCCGAACCGCCGCCCGCGGCGTCACAGCGACCATCACCGGAACCCCCGCAGTCGAATCCGCCCAAACAAACCAACCGAGAAATCGAAACAACCAGTGAGCCTTCCTTCACCGAGTCGCGCCGCCAGGTCCATCACGTGGAGGTCAGCACAACGCCGGTGACGCGAAAACAAAACAGTAAGTCTAGCAACAACGAGCAAAAAGCACGCGAGCAGGCGAAACAACAAGCGTATGAGCGGCAGCAAATCGCCGACGCCCTGACCCGTGCCGAGAACCGCATTGGCTCAGAGGTTTCCGGCGGAGTTACCATTGGCTTGCGCGGTCCCGGCGGCGGCAGTGTGACCTACGCGAATTTTAACCAGGCGGTGATGAGTGTCTATAAAAGGGCTTGGGCAGGGACTGTTCCGAACGATGCGACAGAACAGGATGTGGGAGCCGAAGCTTCGGTGACGATTGCGCGCGACGGCTCGGTCATTTCCGCCTATATCACGCGCTCGTCTGGACGACCGGCGGTAGATCGCTCGGTTCAAAGCGTACTGGACCGCGTTAGATATGCCGCACCATTACCGGAGGACGCTAGAGAAGACAAACGCACCGTTAGTATTACTTTCGACGTTACACCAAAACAATGAACTGGATGAACAAACCACAGTTTTTGAAGCGCATTACCTTTTTACTTGCCGCGATCGCAGCAATTTCCTGCGCGCAAGCGCAGATCAGGATTACAGAAGAAATTACCCCCGGGAACACCAAACCGGTCTGGGTTTCTCTAAGCGGTTTTACCGGCGAAGCTCTCCAGGCGCTGGAGTTTGATTTGTATGTCCAGGGGTTCAACTTCACCAATGCCGAGTCGGCTCAGTATATTCTATCCGGCAGCAACAACGGCAACCTCACTGCGCACGCCACTGATAACATTAGCAAGCGTAACCTCGTCGCCAAAGCTTACACCGGCGGCCCCCTGCGACGTCAGGTTCATTTGTTTGTAGACGAATTCGTTGTAAACGTCCCGCCAATGGGTCGCAAGCCGATTTGCCTGACTAAAATCGCCTTCAAAGGCGAGAACGGTCCCAACGGAGAGATTTATGTGTCGGATTTCGACGGTCACGACGCCAAAGAGGTTACACGCGACAACACCATCGTCGCGGCGCCATGTTTTGTTCCGGGCCGGCTGGCGCTTTATTACACGTCCTACAAACTTGGAAATCCGGATATCTTTTACCACGACCTCTCCACCGGCAGTCGCACAGTTTTTGCCCGCTTCGGAGGATCCAATATCAGCCCGGCAGCCTCGCCGAACGGGGGTGAAGTGGCCATGATTCTGAGCAAGGACGGCTGGACCGATCTTTACGTCCAAAGTGCTTCGCGCACGAGCCCGCCCTTGCGGTTGACGAAGTCACCCCAGGATGAGTCTTCACCCTGCTGGTCGCCGGACGGCCGGTGGATATGTTACGCCTCGAAGGATCGAGAGCGGCGGCAATTGCGCAAGATTCCGGCCTCAGGCGGCGAGTCTCGAGTGATTCCAACAGCCGGGCTGCCGAGCCCGACCGAGCCTGATTGGTCGCCGGACGGCAAGTGGATCGCATTCACAGCGCAATTCAGGGCGGGGTTCGAGATTTGCGTCGTTTCACCTGATGGCGGTAATGCCACGCAATTGGTCGAGGGTGAGGATCCCTCCTGGTCGCCGAACTCGCGAACGCTGGCATTTGCGCGGCGCCAGGGCGGGCACTACGTGTTGGCTTTACTTGACGTGCCTACCAAACAAGTCAAGGATGTGGCTCGAATTTCGGGCATTAGTTCTCAATCACAACCGAGTTGGGCTCGCTAGCCCAGCTTCACGAAAGATCGAAATGAAACTGAGTAAATTTGCAAACCTGTTGGCCATTGGATTAACCCTGGCCGTTGCCATTGCCGGCTGCAGCAAGCGGCCCGGCGAGCTCACCCGCATACCGGGCACGTATACCCATCTGCCCGAAGATAACACCAACGCACCACCGCTGACCTCTGACCTAAAGCCGGGAGAAACCAACCTAACGAGCTTCCCGGTGGTTGACCCGTCGGTGTATGAAAAATATATCGCTCATCCCGAGATCCTGCAGGCGGATACGATCTACTTCGACTTCGACAGCTCGGTTGTGAAGTCTTCTGAGAAGTCGAAAATCTCCGCTGTAGTTGAATACATGAAGGCGAACCCCGCCAATGCTGTGCGAGTGGCAGGGCACTGTGATGAGCGCGGCACCGAGGAATACAATCGTTCATTGGGTGAACGCCGAGCCTTGGCCGCCCGCGAGGAACTCATCAGCCAGGGCGCCAATGCAAATCGCATTCCTACTGAAACGTTCGGCAAGGATCGTCCCGCCGATCCGGGACATAATGAAGAGGCCTGGAAGAAAAACCGCCGGGCCGAGTTCATCGTCCTCACTCCTCCACCGGGACAGTAGCAGAGCGGAACTACCTGAACGTTCATGACGCGGACTGAATCGAGCTTCTCTGGAACCTCGAAACTCCTCGCGTCAATCGATCTGTGTTATCCCTTAGGGAATCGGCCTAAATGAAAACTAACAAATGCCCAATTCTCAATGCTCAATCAAGCCGTGCCGAATCGCGCTTGTCCTTTCCACCTTAACTAACGCTTCCTTATGAAATTGCTCCACCTCGTCTTACTCGCTCTTGCCCTGACCCTCGCTTCCGGTTGCAAGCACAATCCTCCCGGGGTAACAAACCTCGGCCACGGCAGCAACTCCGGTAATCTGTCAGGAGCCGGCCCGGGCGGCGCGTTGGGCGGCGAGCCGGGCGCTGGCAGCACGGCGGGTTCGCTCGGCGGCATTCCACAAGGCCCCGGCCACGAGGGCTGGCCAGAAAACGCGGAACAATTCAAATCCGACACGGTTTATTTCGATTTCGACAGCTCGGTGGTAAAGGACAGCGAAAAGTCTAAACTCGCCGCCGTGGCCGATTATCTAAAATCCAACGCCGGGGATGCCGTGAAAATCGCCGGGCACTGTGACGAACGCGGGACGGAGGAATACAATCGAGCGCTGGGCGAACGTCGCGCTCTCGCTCTTCGCGAGGCGCTCGCCGGACTGGGGGTTGACGCTACACGAATCGATACGATTAGCTTCGGCAAAGACCGCCCCGCCGACCCGGGCCACGAGGAGTCCGCCTGGAGCAAAAACCGGCGCGGCGAATTCATCCTGCTCACTCCTCCCAAATAACGTTATGGCCATCGACACGAAGAAGCTAGCCACGCTGGCTTTACACGCCGGCCAGGCGCCGGACCCCACGACCGGCGCGCGCGCGGTCCCCATCTACCAGACCACTTCGTTTGTTTTTAAAAACAGCGAGCACGCGGCGAATCTTTTTGCGCTGAAAGAATTCGGGAACATCTACACCCGGATCATGAATCCGACCACGGATGTGTTCGAACAGCGCATTGCGGCCATCGAAGGCGGCAGCGGCGCGCTGGCCTTGTCGTCGGGCCAGGCCGCCACCACGTTTGCGCTGCTCAACATCACGCGGGTAGGTGACGAAATCGTTTCGGCCAACAACCTTTACGGCGGCACCTACCAGCTTTTTCACTACACGCTGCCCAAGCTGGGCCGTGAAGTGAAGTTCGTGGATTCCCGCAGCCCGGCAGCATTCAAGGCCGCCATTACGTCTAAAACCCGCGCTCTCTTTGCCGAAACCATCGGCAACCCCAAGCTCGACGTTCCCGATTTCGCAGCGCTGGCCAAGATCGCTCATGACGCCGGGGTTCCGCTCATCGTCGACAACACGATCGGGGTCGGGCTTGTCCGTCCGTTCGATCACGGGGCAGATATTATCGTGAGCTCCGCTACCAAGTACATCGGCGGCCACGGCACTTCGATCGGCGGCGTGCTGGTCGATTCCGGGAAATTCAAATGGGATAATGGCAAATTCCCTGAGTTCACGGAGCCTGATCCCAGCTACCACGGCCTGAAGTTCTGGGATATTTTCGGCAACTTCCCTGGCTTGGGGAATGTGGCATTCATCATTAAAGCGCGCGTGCAGTTGCTTCGCGACATCGGCGCCTGCATGGGCCCTTTTAACGCCTTTCAGTTTCTGCAAGGGCTGGAAACCTTGCCGCTGCGCCAGCGCCAGCATTGCGAAAACGCCCTCGCCATTGCACGCTTCCTGAAGAAGCATCCGTTGGTCACGTGGGTGACCTACCCCGGGCTGCCCGACGATCCCAACCACAAGCTCGCCGCACGATACCTCAAAAATGGATTCGGCAGCATCGTTGGCTTCGGCATCAAAGGCGGCTTGGAAGCGGGTCGCAAATTCATTGATGCGGCCAAGCTCCTGTCGCACCTGGCGAACATTGGCGACGCCAAGAGCCTGGTGATCCACCCGGCTTCCACGACGCACCAACAGCTCAGTGCTGAGGAGCAAACCGCTACGGGCGTGACTCCCGATTACGTCCGCCTGTCTATCGGCCTTGAAGATGTCGAAGACATCCAGGCCGATATCGACCAGGCGCTAAAAGCATCCCAGAAGTAGCCTGAGAGGTGGGACGCGCCCTGACTCGCAGCCGGGACGGCCACGGCTATGCTTAGGGGTCATCAGTTTTCATCACACCCTTTGTCTTGGTTGGAGCTTGCCGTGATCAGAGCCAGTGATTAGCTTCCCCGAAATTTTTGCGTTACATGAAAAAATCAAACAAAGAATTCTTCCCTGGGATCGCCAAAATCCAATACGAAGGCCCGAAGTCCAAAAACCCGCTCGCTTTCAAGCACTACAATCCTGATGAGCTGGTCGAGGGCAAATCGATGAAGGACCTATTGCGTTTTTCAGTAACCTATTGGCACACCATCCGCGGGCAGTTGTCCGACATGTTCGGCGTGGGCACGGCTGTGCGGCCATGGGAGGACGGCACGAACTCAATGCAGATGGCGGAGATCCGCGCTCGAGTGGCATTTGAATTTCTAGAGAAACTGGGCGCGCCGTTCTATGCGTTTCACGATCGTGACGTGGCGCCTGAGGGCAAAAGCCTCCGCGAAACGAATCAAAATCTGGACGCAATTATTAAGATCCTCAAACAGGAACAGCAGCGCACGGGCGTGCAGTTGCTTTGGGGCACGGCGTGCCTGTTTGTGCATCCGCGGTTCGTTCATGGCGCGGCGACAAGCTGCAACGCGGATGCCTTTGCCTACGCGGCCGCGCAAGTCAAGAAAGCGATCGAAGTAACGCACGAACTCGATGGAGCAGGCTATGTTTTCTGGGGCGGCCGGGAGGGTTACAGCACGCTGTGGAACACGGACATGAAGCGCGAGTTGGATCACCTCGGCCGGTTTTTGCACCTGGCAGTCGACCACAAGAAAGCGATTGGGTTCAAAGGGCAGTTCTACATCGAGCCTAAGCCGAAAGAGCCGACAAAGCATCAATACGATTCGGATGCCGCCGCCTGCCTGAACTTCCTGCGGCAGTATGATCTCCTGGGGGACCTCAAATTGAACCTCGAAACGAATCACGCCACCCTGGCGGGCCATACTATGCAGCACGAGCTGGAGGTGGCCATTGCCGCCGGCGCGCTCGGCTCGATTGATGCAAACACCGGCGACTTGCTGCTTGGCTGGGACACCGACCAGTTCCCCACGAACGTTTATCTCACAACCGAGATCATGCTCTCGATTCTCAAGATGGGCGGATTCAAAACCGGGGGCACCAATTTTGACGCGAAGGTCCGGCGCGAGAGTTTCGAGCCGGTAGACCTGTTCTACGCCCATATCGGCGGGATGGACGCATTTGCCCGGGGTCTCAAAATTGCGGCCAGCATTCGCAAAGATGGCCGGCTGGCCGAGTTCGTCCGCGACCGCTACAGTTCCTGGGACGGTGGCATAGGAGCCAAAATCGAAGCCGGCAAAGCCGGCTTTAAAGAGCTGGAAGCCTACATGCTGCAAAAAGGCGACATTACGCCCAACACCAGCGGGAGACAGGAGCTGTTGGAGAACCTGGTGAACGAGTTTATTTAGCAGGCCTTTAGAGGGGAAGAAGCAACTGCCCTTGCTCACCAGCCGGGATGTATTACATTAGAGCGTATGACAGAGATATTGACGGTTCGGTTGCCGCGGCACCTGGCGCAGAAGTTCAAGGCTAAAGCCCGCTCAGCCAAAACGACTCCGAGCGCCGTGCTACGGAATATGGCGGCCGATTACGTGCGATCAGGGCACCCTTCGCAGCGAAACGCTCTGCAGGATCATATTATCACCCACGCTGGAAATTGGGACGGTTATTGCTCAGGCGTTGAGCTGTTGCGCAAGACCAGGCCGTGATCCTCGTCGATACCTCCGTCATCATTGCCTGGATGGATCCGGCCCATCCTGACCATCGGACTTGCGTTAAGGCGTTGGAGAAGCTTGCCGGGTTTGATCAGCTTGCTATCAGTTCCGTCACCTATGCTGAACTTGCTGCCGGCGCGCGCACGCAGGAAGGAGTAGACGAGGATCTCAAGGCTTTCCAACGATTGGACCTCGATTTCGACGGCGCCTGGCGTGCGGGTCAGCGGTTCCGCCAGTACCGTCCCGCCAAAGGCGAGCACCCGGTGCTTCCAGACTTTTTCATTCGCGGGCAAGCCGCCTCGCTAAATCTTCAGCATTTGACCAACGATCGCCGTCGTTTGACGGCTTGGCCGGACGTAGACTTTATCTTTCCGGAAACAGCTTAATAACTGGTCAGCTAGAGCGCCTTCGGCATTTTCGTCCAGGCGCCTTGCTTTTCGCTGCTGCTCACCGCTGCTTCGATGAAAGCAATGCCGGTCCAGCCGTCTTCAACGTTGGCATATTTCGAGCCGTCACAGTTGAAGGATTCACCGGCTTTCCATTTCCGCACATCCGCCTCGAAAGAGCGGTGCAGTCGGGCGTAGGCGTCGTGGAAGGCCTCAGGATGGCCCGGCGGGATGGTCGGTTCGGCCATTAAATCAGCCGGGACGTCTTTGGGCAGAAAACCGTCACCGGGCGTGACCGCACCGCGCCAATAGACGCGGTCCGGCTGGTTGGCCAAGTGCACGGTAATGGACTCCGGTTCTTCCTGCCGCCAGCGCAAGGTGCCCTTGGTTCCCGCAATCTCGATGGCCAGATCGTTCTTATGACCAATGGAGATTTGCGAAGCGCGCACCAGAGCCTTGCCACCATTGCTGAGCTTGCAATAGACAGTGAAGTGGTCGTCCAAGGGGCGCCCTTCCACAAACGTCTCCAGATGCGCAGATACTTCACTAACATCCAGGCCGGTGACGTACCGGAGCTGCATCAGCGCATGCGTGCCGATATCGCCGCCGCATCCGGAGCCGCCTGCGAGCTTCGGGTTTGTCCGCCACGCAGCTTGCATTTGACCCGTGGCCTCAAGCTTGGTGGCCAGCCACCCTTGTAAATAGCTCGAATCAACCCAACGAACGTCACCCAGCAGTCCCGCCCGGACGATGTAACGCGAGAACCGCGTGGTCCAGTGTCCCAGGTAGGTATGCGCCACGCCGAAGGGGACCTTGTGCTTGCGCACGGTCTTTACAATGTCATTGGCCTGTTCAAGATTCAGGCATAGCGGTTTCTCACAAAACACGGCGATCCCGGCTTTGATGGCTTTAATAGCCGGGTCATAGTGCACGTGATTTGGCGTCACGATAACGATGTAATCGAGCTTGCTGTCGGCCGGCAGGCCGGCATTGGCGGAAATCATTTCATCATAAGAGCCATAGCCCTTGATCGGATAGGGCCAGTTGGCAGCTTCTTCGAGGGCGACCTTCGGGTCCGGGAACAAAGCGGCTGCGGTGACTCGGCGTGTGCCGTCAAAATGGATGGCTTTTTGATGAGGTTGGACAATAAAAGCGCCTTTACCGCCGCCAACTAATCCGACATTCAGGGGTTTCTTGGACATGGGATGCTCCGTAGTGAGGTTGCTGTAAGTTCGTTGTCGTTGTTCGCTATTGGTTTTGAGAGCGTGGGAAACCTGTCACGCGACACCCGCCACTCCCCAGCCGTCAAACTTGGGATTGAATTAGGTCCCGCCGACTTTATAGTGACCTGAATTGGTCAAGTCTATGAAAATCCGAAGTGGCGCTTTCCCCTATGTCCTTTACCGCCGCTGAAATTGCCAAACACATCGGAGGTGAGGTTGTGGGTGATCAGAGGCTCGTCCTGAAAGGTTTTGCCCCGGCCGACCGGGCCCAAAGCAGCGACCTGACGTTTGCCGAGAATGAGAATTATTTTGCCCGTGCCGACCAAAGTGCGGCCGCTGCAATCATCGTTGACGGCGCTTTTACCACGACGCACACCAAGACTCTAATCCGGGTAGCCAATGCCCGGGTTGCTTTTGCCAAAGTTCTCCCTTTATTCTTCCCCGAACCGGTTTTTCCCGCGGGCATTCATCCGACGGCCGTCGTGCCCGCCACCGCGCAAGTAGATCCCACAGCGCATATCGGACCTTATTGTGTATTAGGCGAACGCGTCCGCGTCGGCGCGCGCTGCGTGCTGCAAGGTGGTGATTTTGTCGGCGCGGGTTGCCGGCTCGGCGAGGAGGTGAACCTATTCCCCAACGTGACAATTTATCCCGAAACCGAGATTGGAAATCGCGTCCGGATTCATTCCGGCACCGTGATTGGTTCGGATGGGTTTGGTTACGTGCAGGAAGCGGGCGTTCACTTGAAAGTTCCCCAAATTGGTAGCGTGATCATCCGCGATGACGTGGAAATCGGGGCGAACGTGACGGTAGATCGCGGGGCGCTGGGCCCCACCATCATTGGGCGTGGCACCAAGATCGATAACCTGGTGCAGATCGCTCATAATGTGATCATCGGCGAATATTGCCTGATTGTGTCGCAGGCCGGGATTGCCGGCAGCACGCGAATTGGCAATTACGTCATCCTCGCGGGACAGGCGGGTATCGCCGGGCATCTGAAAATTGGAAACCGTGTGTCAGTTGCCGCCCAGTCGGGCGTCATGAACAATATTCCGGACGGGGAGAAATGGCTTTGGACACCGGCCCAGCCAGATCGTCAGGCCAAGCGCCAAATGATCGCGCTGCAGCAGCTTCCTGAGTTGTTGCGCAGGGTCAATGAGCTGGAAAAGAAGCTGGCTGAAGCCAAGGCTGCGCCGAAGCCCAGTTAAATGGCAGTGACAACCGCTAGTGTGTAATTACGGCGAACGAACGGATAGGAATGGGGACGCCGGGATGGCGTCCCTACCGAGTTGCGCGCACCGAAGCGCGACTTAGTGTGTATCGAAAATCCGGAAGCGGCTGCCTGGTATATTAGGCACTACATCACCGCCGCTAAAACCTAGGTTTGTGTCGGTCGCAAAGGTTGAATCTTCCGCAAGGCTAGGGGCATAGCTATCCGGATAAACCGGGTTGGGAGTCAGATAAGCCGTGGCGACCGGATCATAGGGAGGGATAGGCGCCGTCACGATTTCATAAATCCCAATGCCAGTGCGCGCGAGCGTGCGGTTAAGACCAACAACGAACCCGGTGGTGGAACCAACATCCGGGCCGTCGAACAACGACGTCTGTTCGATCGAGCGACGCAGCTCGCCCATCCGGACTATCTCGAAGGTGTTTCTGAGGCCCCGGCCGAACTTGCGCTCGACGTTGGCGCATCCGGAAGCCAGCACGCCGACCAGGATGAGCGCGGCGAAGAGAGAAAGGTTCTTTCGCATAAATAGTCGCTTTATTAGACGCTAAATCGTTTTGTTGATGTGAGCTTAGCCCTTAAGTCTTCAGGCTGTAAAGAGATATTGTGAAAAAAGCTGCGACAAAAGGGTAAAACCCCAGGGAATTCAATGGCTTGGCTCTTGAGAGGTCGACATCGCTACCGTCCCGAATCCCAGCTATTGGCGATTCCCGAGAAAGAGGCAGGGAAGGTAAGGTAATGTAAGTGAAGCCTATGTCTCGGCAGCTTGCGCCGCCTCCCGTTTTTTGTCCTGGCGTTCCCAATACCACGCGATCCAGACACTTATCTCGTAGAGAACCAGTAAGGGAATTGCCATTAGGACCTGGGTGATCACCTCCGGAGTTGTAAGGACGGCGCCGAGGACGAATGCTATTACGATCACGTATCGGCGCGCGCTCTTGAGAATTCCGTAACTCAGAAGACCGATTTTCACGAGCGTCAACAAAACGACCGGCATCTCGAACCCCAACCCCATGCCCAGCATAAACTTACAGACAAAACTGATGTATTCTTCCGCCCGCCACTGGTTGGCTTTGAATCCAAACCATTCGGCATATTTGGCCGACACCGCCAGGGCCACCGGCATCATGATAAAATAGCAAAACGCCACACCGGTTAGAAACAAACCGATTCCAAACACGAGACCCCGATAGGTGTAGCGCTTTTCGCGGATTTTGAGAGCGGGGAAAACAAACTGTGCCACAAAGTAGAAAATGAAAGGGGATGAAACCACCAATCCGCCGAAAAACGCCAATTTAGTTGCGACGATAAACGCCGCCGCCGGCCCCAGGCTGACTATATCTATCGGCGGCCCGGCCGGGAAAGCGGCTTCACTTTCGGGCAAAACGGTTACCCCCAGCAATGCGTTGGTCCCGCTGTTAACGATGCCGAGGTCGATTCGAACGTATTGGTTCGTTCCCGCCAGAGAAGCCAGGGCATTGTTCGTGCCGACGTTGAATACGCCAAGCTGATTGGTCCCCAGCATCACCCGAACGAGGGCGTGCTTTTCGCGGCCCATGGGGGCGCGGCGAAGGGGCCACTCCAGCACTTTGAAAAGGTAATTGCCGGCAAAGAAGCAGACGACCATCGCCACGCCGGCGAAAGCGAGGCTTTTGATTAAAACCCAACGAAGATCCTCGAGGTGCTCGAGAAACGATTTTATGGGCCCGCCCTCTTCCTCCTCTGGTACGTCAAGGCGCTCCGCTTCGGGTTCTTCAACCATGACGCAAACCGCTCAGCGGTTCAGGCCTTTGGACCGGGAGTAGTTTGAGGCACTGTGTGGGCTGCTTCGCCTTCGGTGGTCTGCGCCGTGGATTCGGGCGGTGGAGCGATGCGCTTGGGCGGCGGCGGAGTTTCGTCCATTGCGTGTGAAACTTCTTCCGTGACCTCCCGGGTCGCCTTCTTGAATTCCTTAATACCCTGGCCGAGTCCTTTAGCCAATTCCGGCAACTTCCTGGCACCAAAAAGAATCAGGACCAGGGCGAGGATAAGGATAATTTCCCCGCCACCGAGGTTAAATAAACCGAACATTGCACTGATGCTTGCACTAGCCATGCTGTCACAAAGTTAAGCCCCTGCCGCATATTAGTAAAGAACCAAAACAGTCGCAAAAAGCCTGAAAAACCGCACAAAATCCCTTTTGGGGCGCTCAAGAGTTCACGCGGGATAAGGCAGCCCCGGCTTTCAATCAGGGGATGAGTTACTTGCCTTTAAGGGTAGCCATACCGTAATCGCGGTTTAATTTGGCGATGAAGTTCAGGCTAATCTCTTTCGGGCAGACGGCTTCGCAAGAGCCCGTAACGGTGCAATTGCCGAACCCTTCGGCATCCATTTGGCGGACCATGTTGAGAGCGCGCCGGTCTTTCTCGGCTTTGCCCTGAGGCAGCAGGTTCAAGTGAGAAACCTTAGCGGCGACGAACAACATGGCCGAGGCGTTTTTGCACACGGCCACACAGGCGCCGCAACCAATGCAAGCTGCGGCATCCATCGAGCTCTCGGCTGTGGTTTTGGGGACCGGAATGGCATTGCCGTCGGGGGTCCCGCCGGTGTTGACGGAAACGAAACCGCCCGCCTGCATGATCCGGTCGAACGCGCTTCGGTTGGTCACCAGATCGCGAACGATGGGGAAGGCTTTGGCCCGCCAGGGCTCGATGGTGATGGTTTGGCCATCGTGAAAGTGGCGCATGTGGAGCAGACAGGTGGCGGTGCCGCGGTGACCGCCGTGAGGGATACCGTTAATCACCAGGGAGCACATCCCGCAGATGCCTTCACGGCAATCGGAATCAAAAGCAATCGGTTCCTCCCCGCGTTCGAGCAGGCCTTCATTGACCACATCGAGCATCTCCAGGAAGGACATGTCCGACAGGACGTCCTTGGCCTCATAGGTCTCGAACCGGCCCGGCTGCGCGGCATTCTTCTGGCGCCAAACTTTAAGAGTAAGGTTCATCGTGGCACTTTCATTTATAGCTCCTGGTGCTCATGTGCACTTCTTCGTAGCTCAGCGGTTCCTTGTGAAGTGCGGGCGGTTTATTCGGGCCCTGATATGCCCAGGCGGCCACATAGGAGAAATGCTCGTCATCGCGCAGGGCTTCGCCGTCCGGCGTTTGAAATTCCGTGCGGAAATGGCCACCGCACGATTCGCGCCGATGCAAGGCATCCAGACAGAGCAACTCGGCGAATTCCATGAAGTCAGCCACGCGGCCCGCGTATTCAAGGGCCTGGTTGAACTCGGCGTTGTCACCCGTCACATTGAGGGTCTTCCAGAATTCCTCGCGCAATTCCGGGATGCGCTTGAGCGCCTCTTTAAGCCCCGCTTCGTTACGGGCCATGCCGCATTTTTCCCAAAGGAGCTTGCCCAACTCGCGGTGCAAAGAGGTGGCGGTGCGCTTGCCTTTGACCGCCAGGAGTTTGGACATGAACTCGCGGACGCCTTCCTCTGTTTTTTTGAATTCGGCGTGCGAAGCCGAAGGCTTCGGCTGACGAGCCGTGGCGAAGTAATTACCAATGGTATAAGGCAGGACAAAGTAACCGTCGGCGAGGCCTTGCATCAGGGCGCTGGCGCCCAGGCGATTGGCGCCGTGATCCGAGAAGTTTGCTTCGCCGAGCACAAACAATCCCGGCAAAGTGCTCATCAGGTTGTAATCGACCCAGGTGCCACCCATCGCGTAGTGCACCGCCGGGAAAATGCGCATCGGCGCTTCATAGGCGTTTTCACCGGTTATCTTCTCGTACATATCGAAGAGGTTCCCGTAGCGTTCGCGGATAACCGGCACGCCCAGACGCATGATCGCGTCGCTGAAATCGAGATATACACCCAGTCCGCCCGGTCCCACGCCGTGGCCGGCATCGCAAGCTTCCTTGGCTGCCCGGGAAGAAATATCGCGCGGCGCGAGGTTGCCGAAGCTGGGATACTTACGCTCGAGATAATAATCGCGATCGGCTTCCGGGATTGCCCCCGGCGGCTTCGAGCAGTCCTCCTTGCTTTTGGGCACCCAGACTCGCCCGTCATTGCGAAGCGACTCGGACATCAGGGTGAGCTTGGACTGATGCTCCCCGCTGACGGGAATGCAGGTTGGATGGATTTGCGTATAGCAGGGATTGGCAAAAGCGGCGCCTTTCTTGTAGGCCCGCCAGGTCGCCGTGACGTTGCAGCCCTTGGCGTTGGTCGAGAGGAAGAAAACATTCCCATATCCACCGGTGGCCAGCACAACGGCGTCGCCCGCATGGGACGAGATTTCGCCATTCATTAGATTGCGGACTACGATGCCCTTGGCATGGCCATCGATAACGACGAGATCCAACATTTCCGTGCGGGGAAACATTTGCACGGTACCCAATCCGATTTGGCGGCATAGCGCCTGATAAGCGCCCAGCAACAACTGCTGTCCGGTTTGGCCACGGGCATAGAAGGTGCGGGAGACCTGGGCGCCCCCGAACGAGCGGTTGGCAAGCAGGCCGCCGTATTCCCGGGCGAACGGCACACCCTGGGCGACGCACTGGTCGATAATGTTCACGCTCACCTGGGCAAGCCGATAGACATTGGCTTCGCGCGACCGAAAATCGCCGCCCTTAATCGTGTCGTAGAAGAGGCGATAAATGCTGTCGCCATCATTGGCGTAATTCTTAGCGGCGTTAATTCCGCCCTGGGCCGCGATACTGTGCGCCCGTCGCGGGCTGTCCTGGAAACAAAAACACTTCACCTTGTAACCCAGCTCGGCCAACGAAGCGGCGGCGGACGCCCCGGCCAGCCCGCTACCCACGACGAGAATATCGAACTTCCGTTTGTTGGCCGGATTTACGAGTTTCATGTCGAACCGGTGTTTGTCCCACTTTTGGGCCAGCGGACCGGCAGGGACGTTCGAGTTGAGAGTCATTTCTGAGTTCACTTCAGGGCCTCCTTTCCATAGCCCAGTAAGATGGCGACCGGGATGGAAATGTAGCCAAGGAAAATCAATACGGCCAGAACGCGACTCGCGACATCGAGGAAAGGCCGCCAGGCCTCGTTCTTCCAACCCATTGATTGGAACATGCTGCTGGCGCCATGGCTCAGGTGCAAGCAAAGCAGCCCAATGCCAAGAATATAAAACGCCGAAACCCAGCCATTATTGAAGCCCACAACCATCATTTTAAAGATGTCGTGCCGGTGTTCGGGATCGGTGAAATCGATGAAGCTCTGGCCGGTGAGGTTGATATA
>CAZUVM010000156.1:0-5130 GCA_964623885.1 uncultured Verrucomicrobiota bacterium | reverse complement strand
GACTGGTTGAATCGGTTAAGAAAGGCCGGCGGGACGTCGGTGACGGTGGGAGAAGTTTGTGCGTTCATCACCCAAACTTTTATCCAAACGCCCGGCGATCCGCCACTTTGGTTGCGGCAAGAGCCGCGCTATGCCTTTGCGGTAAACTCTGCCTTCCTTTCGATTGCGGCTTTGCGCTCTCTGCGTTCTTTGTGGTTAAGTGATCCCGGTCAAGCCCCATTTCGTGTGTCTGGCTTCCCCTCCCCCCGCAATTCACCCCAGATGCCAAACCGTCCGCGCGTTTTAAATTAGTCCGCCGAAACACCGTGCCAACCTCACCTCGATATTCGACCTAATGGACTTCGAACTCACCCAGAAAGGCTTGTACGGCTTGACGATCGTTCCCGCCGGTATTTTTGGTGCGACTCTCCTGGCAGTTCTGTCAAAGCGCATTCGCGACATCTATTTCGTCCTGCTCATCGTGCTGCTGCCCATGATCGAGCGCCTCGACGTCAATTTTGTCAGCCGCGATTGGTATCGCGGCACTTCGCGAGGGTTCGAAGTGTCATTGCTCGATCCGATGATTATCGGCTTGCTCATCGGGTCCATCATTGCCCCTCGGCGCGGTGTCACGCGTGGTTACTGGCCCGCCAGCTTCGGGCTCATGCTCCTTTTTTTCCTGTATGCCTGTTTCAACGTGGCGATTTCCGATCCGCAGCTCTTTGCGCTTTTCGAGCTCTGGAAATGGTTTCGGACATTACTTCTGGTGCTGGCCATCGCGTTCTATTTGCGCACCGAGCGCGAGCTCCGTCTCCTGGTCGTGGCCCTCGGGATAGTCATTTGGCACCAGGGCCTGCTCGCGCTCAAGCAGCGTTATTTCGAAGGGATCAATCGTGTTCCCGGCAGTTTCATCAGCTCCAACAGCCTCTCCATGCTGCTCTGCCTGGTCACCCCTATGATGGTGGCGGCGGTTAATTCGCAATTTCCCAAATGGCTTAAATTTTTCTGCGGCGGCGCCATCGCGATTGCCTGTGTCGCGGAAGTGCTGACCATTTCCCGTGCCGGGTCCATGATTCTGCCCGGCGTGCTGGCGGTCACGGCGCTGGCGACGATGTCTTATCGCATCACCGCGCGCAAAGTCATCCTGACCGTATTGGTGGTGGGCGGCGCCGTCGGCATTGCTGCCAAAGGCTGGCACTCGTTGACCGCGCGCTTTGAAGAAACCAGCCTCAAGGATGAATACAGCAAACATAACCTGGGCCGCGGCTACTACCTTCGCGTTGCCAGATTGATTGCCGTTAACGAACTGTTCGGCGTTGGGCTGAACAACTGGTCGTACTGGGTCAGCGGCAAATACGCCCATATGCTGGGATATGGCTTTGTCCCATACAGCGGCACGGAACACGAACCGAGCCAAGTCATCCCCCCCGGCGCCCTCGTGGATGACGAGGCCCAGGCGGCCCCGGCGCATAACCTCGGCGCTTTGACCGTCGGCGAACTGGGCATTCCCGGCCTCCTTATCTTTTTAGTAATGTGGGGCCGCTGGTTCCAGATGGGCGCGAGCTTTCTTTGGCCGCGCTCGTCCGAGCCGCTCCGCCGCATGGGGGTTGGTATCTTCTTCTGTTTGTGCGGCGGCTTCCTTCATAGCTGGACGGAATGGGCCATGCGGCAATACACGATGTACTTCATGCTGCACATCCTCATCGGAGCACTGGCAAGCTTATATTTCATCAAACAACGCCAAAGCCCACAGCCTGCGGTAACCGAGACCTCCTTCGCACCTGTTTTAGAGGAATCAACCACATAACGCGGCGTGGCTCAGCGCTAAGGGCTGTTCGTGAAGGTGAAGCTCCGCACCCACAATTCATGCGGGGAAAATCCGCCCGGACAACCCAAGCCTTTGGCATCCGTGTGGGCGTAGAGCACCAAACCTGTTTGCCCGATAATGCCGGGGCCGTTTCCGGGAGTAACAAAAACGTAATTCCAGTCCATTGGTTGGCAATGCTGCCACATCTGCTCGGACATAAAGTTAACCGGGGTCGTCCAGGTAACCAGATTGGGCCAGTTGCTGAAAAACCGGCCCGTGTCCCCTAAAAAAAGTAGCAGGTACCGGTTGAGATACGTGCTAAAGGCAGGCCAGATTTCGACCGGGCGTGTGCAGCCGCTCCCTGCGCCGGTTGCGACGATTGTGTCCGCCTGGCCGCCCAGGCCGGGCTCGTTCCAGGCGCCCTGATAATATTTCCACCACGATCCCGGCATCCCGTCACTGGAGACCAAAGCTCTGGCGACCTGTATGACGGCGGGCGCGCCCGGCTCTGATGGGTCGTTTGGAATATATTGGAAAAACATGTAGAAATAATTGTTCACCATCAGCAGACCGGGTTCGGAAATCCCCGGTTGTGAGGTGCCCGACGTCGTCGTTGGCTGCAGATCGGGACCCGCCAAAACCGCTCCCTGACGCGCCCAATGCACTCCACCGTCACTCGGACGGGCAAGGGCTGTTACGTTGTACTCAATACCGGAAGATGAGTTTGTCCCTCTGGTTTGATTGCCGGCTTCGTAGAACATGAGCAAGTCCCCGCCGTTGCTGGCGGTGATCACCGAATTGGCGCCGGCGTAGTCCGCATCGATGTTGGTTACGCACGAACCACTGCCCGCACAGCTAGGCGTAAACACCGCCTCCACCAGCGCGGCGCTTCCCGGTCCGGCATTCGCGTAATGGACGAAATCGGTGGTCGAGAGCATTGCTACTGATCCACTGTTCGTGTCGATGTTCCCAGTGATCCACACCAGGTATGAATTATTCGTCTGCTGCAGAAGCGAGGTGTGCATATCCGGCACGTTAAAAAGTCCCATCGCGTCCGGGTGGCCGAAGTCGAAAATCTGCTGCGGTGTGCCCAGGCTGATGGTTACCCCGGATCCGGCCAGCCGATAAAAACGTTGCCCATTCATTGCGGCCACGGACACGGAGAACACTCCATTAGTGGTGTCAAAAACGGTCGTAAGAAAACTGGATGCATGCCAGTTTACACCGGACGCCACGGCGGTCTCCCTCGTTTGTCGCGGGCCATGTTACCAGTAATGTCTGGTTCGATCCGTTGCGCACGCTAAGATTCGGAGCGTCTTGAGCCAAAATGGCCAGCGCTGCCGCCGCCATGAGCACAATGCATCCCGCTCGTTTCATCGATCTGCGTTTCGTAGGTTTATAACTGGATACCAGTAATGCAGCGGGATGCAAGGGGCCTGCGCATTCGCTTCATATCCGCAATAACCTCCCTTCTTTTGTCAGCCGAACACCTACAAAGCCGTTTCTCCCAAGCCCGACAGGATAAAAGGGCATGGGCCGATTTTGCCATCACGCGCGAGTGGGCAACTTGTGCGCACGATGCGAAAAGCTATCCGACTCATCACGAGCCTAATCATGCTGTGCGCCGCCGCTTACTCCGGCCGCGCCATCGAAATGACCTGGGAGTATTCCGTTCAGGTCAGTGCCAGTGTCCAGGCCTCACCGGCCCAGATCACTTTGAATTGGCCGCAAGACCAATACATGCTGCCCAATACTTACACGGTCTACCGCAAGGCGCCGACCGATACGTCCTGGGGCAGTGGCACGACGTTGCCAGGCACAGCTACATCCTTTACCGACAACAATGTCACCGTCGGCACCGCGTACGAGTACCAGGTCGTTAAAACCACCTCTCTGTACACGGGCTACGGCTATGTCTATTCCGGGATCGATTTCCCAATGACGGATTCACGCGGAAAACTCCTCCTGCTGGTGGACAATACCATTGGCCCGGCGCTGGCCAATGAACTGGCTCAGCTCCGGCAGGATTTGACGGGTGACGGCTGGAATGTGATCCGGCTCGATGTTAGCCGCAACGATTCCGTGGTCAATATCAAGAATCTCATCAAGGCCCAATATGCGGCCGACCCGGCCAACGTGAAGATGGTGTTTCTGTTCGGTCACGTACCAGTTCCGTATTCAGGCGATATCGTGCCCGACGGCCACATCCCGAACCACCAGGGCGCCTGGCCCGCTGACGGTTACTACGCCGATATGGACGGCACCTGGACCGATACCTCCGTGAATGACTCGGGCGCCGATTACGCCCGCAATCACAACGAGCCAGGCGACGGCAAATTCGATCAATCCACCTTCCCGGCTCCGATCAAACTGATGGTCGGTCGCGTGGACCTCGCCAACATGCCGGGCGCGCTCTGGTCTGGCGGTCCCAGCACGTTCCCAAGCGAAGTCGAGCTCCTGCGTAACTATCTCAATAAAGACCACAAGTTCCGCACGAAGCAATTTGATCTGCCGCGACGCGGTTACGTTGGCGACTTCTTCGGAGTGCGGAACGGCGAGGCTTTCGCCGCCAGCGGTTGGCGTAACGCCGCTCCGATGTTCGGCGCTAACAATGTCAATATGACGCTTACCAACGGCGTTTGGACTCCAACCCTGGCGTCCAACCCTTATCTGTTCGCTTATGGTGCCGGCGCGGGGAGTTTCGAAACCGTAGCCGGTCTGGGCAACAGCGATACCTATTATGATGTGAACACACTCGAGCTCTACTCGAATGACGTAAAAGCGGTGTTCACGCTGTTGTTCGGGAGCTGGCTCGGCGATTGGGATTCCACCGACAATATTATGCGGGCCGTCCTGGCGTTGCCGAGCTACGGCCTGTCTTGCGCCTGGTCCGGTCGCCCGCACTGGTTCATGCAGCACATGGGCCTGGGAGAGACCCTCGGTTTCACCGCCCGGCTGACCCAAAATAACGGCCCGAATGGTTTATATCAGAACCAGATCAATACCGCTGCCGGTCAGGTTCATATCGCGCTCATGGGCGATCCCTCCCTGCGCCTGCATAGCGTGGCGCAGCCAACGGCTTTGACCGCTTCCTCCAGTTCGGGTTCGACGACTTTGTCCTGGACCGCAGCCAATGATTCCGTCGTCGGTTACCACGTTTACCGTGGAGCTACAGATGGGACATTCACGCGGCTTACTACCTCGCCGATTAACACCACCAGTTTCACGGACACCGCACCAGCCGGAGCGACCAATTACATGGTCCGTTCCGTGAAGCTCGAGGTCTCCGGCAGCGGATCGTACTACAACCCCAGCGTGGGCGCGTTTCTGACTCCGGTGGGCGG
>CAZUVM010000155.1:0-9240 GCA_964623885.1 uncultured Verrucomicrobiota bacterium | reverse complement strand
ATAGACGTTCCATGGCGCAGATAAACAAGGCCAGCCCAAGCACAAGGACCGTGCGCCTTATCCATACGTGTTCGAATTTCGACGCTGTTCCGCCGCAGAACAGGGCGCAGGCGAGTAGAACGGTGATGAGGATGTAGTTTCGAGACGTGCGTCCTGCTTCTCCGGCTCTTTCGGAAAAGCGCTGACTCTCTGCTTCCGCAAATTGCGCATCCGCGAGGAGTTTTGGGTGGTACAGATTGGTCACGAACGGGTGGGCTGGAGCATCAGCATTTTCAAACGGCTTGGTCGCGAGCCACGCTTCGAAGGCCGTTTTTGCTTCGCCGCGAAACCGGTCGGCGTAAAAGCGCGCCAGCGTTTCATTCGAGTTGGCGCGAGCGTTGATGTGCTGGCTGAACAAGAGCACGTCTACCAACTGCACCTGATAAGCCTGAATCTGAGCGACCGCAGCGCGTCGGCTGGCGGCGGTGGCCCTGTTCGCCTCGCCTCCCGCCGCGCCTCCCCAGGCGGCCGCCTGGTAGGAACACCATGCCGTCCCTACCGTGGCCAGAGAAAGCAACAAAAGTCCTGCCCCCTCCAGCATCGCAGTCCTGGGCGCTGGGCCTGCCGGCGCCTTGCCTTCGGGCTCTTTAGGATTGGTTGCCATTTTCGGGTTCCGCTTGCCGGACCGGCACACTTAGTCCGAGGTCTTCTGTGTTTTCTCCAGCGAGATGGCCAGAGCCTCGGTGTAAACGACCACGATATGGTCCCCGATGTGCATCTTGGTCAGGTTCGCCGGGTCGGCGACTCGCGTCGTAAGGTAATGACCCATTGGACCTTTGACCGTGATGCTTTGGGTCGGGCGATCCAGTCCCTCCACCGTGGTCACCACTTTGAATCGGCGAAGGCCACCGGCTGCGGGCGAGGTGCCCGGAGGGGCCTTACCGGCCGCGTCGAGCACAACGAGCGGGTTCTTCTCCTCTTCAGCCGTCGGTTTACGCAATTCCGCGGCAACCGATACGTAGTAATCCGCGTGCACATGGTCGCCGACTTTGATTTCATCGAAGCGTTTCACCCGCTCATCGACGGTGAAAGTCACTTCGTTACCCATCGGACCCTTCAACGTGACTTCGCGCGTTTTGGGGTCGATGGCTTCCACTGACGCTGTCACCTCGACGAGCACGGCTTCGTGGCGTCCGGGGGGCCCGCCATGATGCTCGTGGGCTTCTTCTGCGGCCAGCATGTTCAATGAACTGCCAGCGAGTATTGCAGAGCAAAGGATGGAGGATTTCACGAATGTTTTCATAATTGTTTTATTCACCTGGTTTGATGGGTGATTCCGCTTTCCCGATCACCTGATATTTCGCCAGTTGGCGAGTTTCTTTGTGGCAGTTATGCTAAATCCGTACCATATCGCCGAACCAACTCGGGGTCGGTTTCTTAAGCGATTAACAACCAGCAAACTACAGGATGAGCTGGCGGGCATGCTGCCGGGCTGACAAGATCTGAAAAAGGTCAGCCTATCGACTTAATGGTGCGAATTCCGTCCCTGGGCTGATAGGAGCAAGAAACGGAAAACAAAGCATTGGCGAAACCGGACGCGCGTCAGCACGAACAGAGTTTCAAATCTCAGTACTTCTCCGCTACAAATTTGCGGCCTTTTAACGTCGCCTGGTCGTCATAGGCGCCTTTGTTCGAGCGTTTCGGCAGCTTAATCTTGTCTCGTGGCACTTTTTTGTAGGGAAGCTGATCGAGGATATGGCGAATGCAATTGAGGCGCGCGCGTTTCTTGTCGTCGGAACGAAGGATGTACCAGGGCGCCCATTTGGTATCGGTGGCCTTGAGCATCATGTCGCGCGCGCGTGAATACTGAAACCACTTCTCACGTGACGGCAGGTCCATGGGGCTGAGCTTCCACTGGCGCAGTGGATCGTCCATGCGCGCCTCGAAGCGGCGTTTTTGCTCCTTATCGCTGACTTCGAGCCAGATTTTGATGAGCTTGACCCCGGCATCCACGATGAAGTGCTCCGTCACGGGGCAAAGCTTCAGAAACCGCTCGTGCTGTTCCGGAGTGCAAAAGCCCATGACGTACTCGACCCCGGCGCGATTGTACCAACTGCGATCGAAGATCACGATTTCCCCACTGGCCGGGAAGTGCTGCATGTAACGCTGCATGTACATCTGCGACTTTTCGCGGTCGGAAGGTGCCGGCAGCGCCACCAGCCGGAACACGCGCGGGCTGACACGCTCAGTGATGGCTTTGATGCTGCCACCCTTGCCCGCAGCGTCGCGGCCCTCGAAAATGATGATCACCCGCAACCGCTTGAACTTGACCCACTCCTGGAGATGGCACAACTCGCCCTGGAGTTTGCGCAGCTCTTTCATGTATTTCTTGCCCTTCATTTTCCGTTGCCCGTTTGATTCCGAATTATTCTTCATACGTTGGTTCCCTTTGGATTGATCAGTCGGTTTTTAACCACAGATGGACACAGATGAACACAGATGAGGCTCCGAGTTCACCGAAAAGCTGTTACCGGCGCGCCTCATGCTCGGCGAATACAGCAGTGCAAGACCAGGCCGCGACGTAAGCGAAAGAATCTGATGGAGAACGAGGACGAAGGCTTGCATGACGTGAATGAGCTTGGAGTCCGCCATATCTGTGTCGATCTGTGTCCATCTGTGGTTTAATCAGGATTTCAGCGATTCTCGGAGTTGTTCTTAGCTTCTAGAACCGCCGTTTGCCACCCGCCACCGAGTGCGCGGTAAAGCTGGACGACGCTGAGGAGTTCGTTCAGCCGGGCTTGGGCCAGCACGAGTTCGGAGTTGAAAAGCTCCTGCTCGTTGTAAAGAACTTCGAGGTAGCTGGTCACCCCGCCTTCGTAACGCACATTGGCCGTCTCAGCCGCGTCGCGGTGGGCCTGGGTGTTCTCCTCCTGCTTCGCGCGATATTCCTGCGTGCGTTGGTAGGCGATCAGGCCGTCGGAAACGTCCCGGAACGCGCTTTGCACGGTCTGTTGGTACGAGGCCACCGCCTCCTGGAACGTGGCTTCGGCCAGTTTCAAGTTCCCTTTCAGGCGGCCGCCGGTGAACAAAGGGACTGTCACTGACGGCCCAAACTGCCAGGCCTTGGCCGGAGCAGTGAACAGATCCGAAAGAGCCACGGATTGATAACCATAGAAACCGGTGAGCGTGAGCTGCGGATAAAAAGCTGCCTTGGCCTGCCCTATGTTGGCATTGGCGGAGACGAGGCCCTCTTCGGCGGCCCGGATATCCGGACGGTGTTCCAGCAGTTCCGAGGGAAGCCCGGGGGGAACTTCGGCGCGCAACGTCTGAGCGGTCAACGGGCTTCCGCGATCAATCGTTCCGGGATTACGGCCCAGCAGGATGCTGAGCAGGTTCTCCTGTTGTTCGATCCGCCGATGGGTGTCGGCGATCGAAGCTTCGGCCGTGTACACCAGGATCCGTGCCTGGTGCACGTCCTGGATGGAGGCCACGCCGCCTTCCTGGCGCGAGGTAGTCAGTGCCAGGGAATTGGTGCGCACGCCGTAAGTGTTCTGCGCGATTTGCAGCTCGAGATCTAATTCGAGGAGTCCGAGATAGGCCGTCGCCACCTCGGAGACCAGGGTCTGGCGCACGGCGCGTTGTGCTTCCACCGTGGCCAGGAGGTTCGCTTTAGCGGCTTCGTTGGCGCGGCGAATGCGGCCCCAGAGGTCCACCTCATAAGCATTCATCGAGACATACACGTCGCCGTAACCGTGTTGTGGATTGGTCCCCGACGGCAGCGGGATTGGCCCCTTCTGCGAGGTCCGGCTGGTAACAAGGTCGCCGCCGGCGTTGACCGTGGGAAAGTACTGCGAGTGAGTGATTCGCGCGGCAGCTTCGGCCTGCAACACGCGAGACGCGGCTATCTTGATATCCCAGTTATTCGTCAGCGCTTCACCGATGTAGGCAATGAGCTGAGGATCCTTGAACGTTTCCCACCAGCCCAGGCTGGCGAATGACTGTTCGCCGGAAGGGGCATTGGTGTCGGACGTCGCGCGCCGGTAGGTGCCGGGCGAGTCCACGACCGGGCGCTTGTAATCAGGTCCGACGGCGCAACCGGCAAAAAGCACTGCAAGGATGAAGGGCGAAATGCTGCAACGCTGAAATGCTGAAATGCTGAAAAGAACGCCAACGCCTGAATGGCGTCGGGAAATGGCCGATAGGCGGATAGCCGAAAGGCGAGTGGTAATCTTCATAGGTTCAAAGCTCCTTTCATTTGCCCATTGCAGGTGCCGGCGTGGCGGTCGCCGGGGTACGAGGGGTCGCACTATCGGTTGCATCCGTGGATTTGGGTTTCTTTCCGCGTTCGACGATTCGCTGCACAAAGACGTAACACACCGGGATGATGAACAACCCCACGGCGGTGGAGATGGTCATGCCATAGACCACGCCAGTACCCATGGTGCTGCGCGAGGCAGCCCCTGAGCCGGTGGCCAGCATCAGCGGCACGCAGCCCAGAATGAACGCGAAGGACGTCATCAGAATCGGACGCAGACGGAGTTTGGAGCCCTGCACGGCTGCGTCGAGAATCTCGATGCCTTCTTCGCGTTTCATCTTGGCGAACTCGACGATGAGAATAGCGTTCTTAGCCGCCAACCCGATGAGCATGACCAGCCCGATTTGCGCGTACACGTTGAGATCGAAATGGCGCACCCACATGCCGACCATCGTGCCCAGGATGACCGTCGGTGTGGCCAGCAGCACCGCAAAGGGCAGGCCCCAACTTTCGTATTGCGCCGCCAGCAGGAGGAAGACGAAGAGCACGGCCATGCCGAAGATGACGGGAGCCTGGCCCTCGGATTTCTTCTCCTGGAGCGTCAGGCCCGACCATTCGTAACCGGTTTCGCTGGGCATGGTGCTCATGACCTCCTCGATAGCCTTGATGGCCTGTCCGGAGCTATAGCCCGGCGCCGGCGCGCCCATGATCTCGGCGGCGTTGTAGAGGTTGAAACGCGTAACCAGGTTTGGGCCGGACATTTTGCTGACGGTGACCAGTGTGCTCAACGGCACCATTTGGCCGCCGTTGTTGCGGACATAGAACTGGCCGATGTCATCGGGCTTGTCAGTGAACTGCGGCTCGGCCTGAAGAAAGACTTTATAAACGCGACCGAAGCGGACGAAATCGTTTACGTACAGCCCGCTGAGGTAGGCTTGCAGCGTCTGGAACACACTGTCCACCGGCACGCCCAGGGTGCGGGCTTTCTCCCGGTCCAGCTCCACCTTTACCTGCGGCGTCACCGGATTGAACGTAGTGCTGACGCGGCCGATCTCGGGTCGCTTGGCGACGGCGGCGGTGAGTTGCTGGACGTAACCGGCCAGTTGCGCGATGCTCCCGCCGGAACGGTCCTGCAACTGCATGGTGAAACCGGACACGTTGCCGTAACCCGGGAGCGGCGGCGGGCCGAAGGCGAAAGCGCGTGCGCCGGGAATTCCGAAGAATTTCTTATTCCACTCTCGAACGAGGGCGCTGGCGTGCAATTCGGGTGCCTTGCGTTCCTCCCAGGGTTCGAGACCGATGAACATCATGGCCGAGTTGGGAAAGTTCAGCGAGTTGAGGATGTTGTAACCGGCAAGGCCCACTGCCGAGCGGACGCCTTTGGTGTTCCCTACGATGGCTTCCACCTGCTTGAGCACCGCATCCGACCGCTGCACTGACGCGCCTTCGGGCAACTCGACAGCGACGAAGAGATATCCCTTGTCCTCGTCAGGAATGAAACCGCCAGGCACGACCTTGCCCAGCATCCAGATCCCGACCACCACCGCGACCAGCAGCAGCATCGAGCGCGCGGCCTTGCGGGTCAAGCCACCGACGATGGTGCCGTAACGGGTGGTCACCCAATCGAAGGCGCTGTTAAACAGCTTGAAGAACTTCGCAATCGGACCGCGTCCCGGCTTGGGCTTTTTGAGCATTAGAGCGCACAAGGCGGGGCTGAGCGTGAGAGCGTTGATGACGGAGAAAACCACCGCCACAGCAATAGTAAGAGCGAATTGCTTATAGAGCTGGCCCGTCACGCCACCCATGCCCGCCACCGGCACGAACACGGCGCACAGGACGAGTCCAATGGCGACGACTGGGCCCGACACTTCTTTCATCGCCTGGCGGGTCGCCTCAACGGGAGTCATGCCATGCTCGAGGTGGTGTTGCACCGCCTCGACCACCACGATGGCATCATCCACCACGATGCCGATGGCCAGCACCAGGCCGAACATGGTCAGCACGTTGACGCTGAAGCCGAGCACCGGGAACATGATGAAAGCTCCCAACAGGGACACCGGCACCGTGCACATGGGGATAATGGTAGCCCGGAAACTTTGCAGAAAGACGTACACCACAATCAACACCAGCACCACCGCCTCAAGGAGCGTGTGAACTATTTCGTCCATCGAAGCTTTGATCGGCAGCGTGGTATCCAGGGTGATGTCGTAATCCATGTCCGCCGGGAACCGTGCCTTGGCGTCTTTGAGAATCTTTTTCACGTTTTCCGCGGTTTCAAGGGCGTTCGCGCCGGGAGCGAGGAAAACGCCGATGGCGCCTGCCGGCGAAGCAGCCGCCGGAGGCTTAGTGATCCGCGCGCGCAAATCGTAGGTCTGCGCGCCCAACTCGACGCGAGCCACGTCTTTGACTTTCACCTGCGAGCCGTCCGGGTTGGAACGGATGATGATTTCTTCGAACTCCTTCGGATCCTTCAAAAGGCCGAGGGCGCGGACGTTGAACTGGCTTTCCTGCCCCGGCGGGGCAGGCTCGGCCCCGATGCGGCCGGCGGGAGATTGTGCGTTCTGTTCCTTGAGGGCGTTGGACACGTCGCTGGGGGTCAGTCCCAGCGATGCCAGCTTGTCGGGCCGCAGCCACAGGCGCATCGTATAATCCTGAGCGGTGAAATTCTTCACGTCTCCCACGCCACGCACGCGCTTGATGGCATCCACCAAATTGATGTCGCAGTAATTGCCCAGGAAGATGGCGTCGTAGCTACCCTTGGGGGAAGACAGCGCGATGACCATCAGGATGTCCGGGCTGGAGCGGTTGACGACCACGCCCTCCTTCTTGACGGCGTCCGGTAGTTGGGCCTCGGCCTGGCCAACGCGGTTCTGCGCGTTGACCTGCATGATGTCCACATCGGTCCCAACATCGAAGTAAACGTTGAGCGTGAGCTTGCCGTCGTTCGCGTTGAAGGACTGCAGGTAGAGGAGCTTGTCCACCCCGTTGACCTTGGACTCGATCGGCGTGGCGACAGATTCCATTACCGCCTCAGCGGCGGCGCCGCGGTAGGTGGTGGTGACCTGGATCATCGTCGGGCTGACCGGCGGATACTCGGAGATGGGCAGTTTCTTGAGAGTGATTACCCCCACGATCACCGTCAGGATGGCAATCACCATCGCAACGATGGGGCGTCGAATGAAGAAGTCGGCCATAACTCGTTACTCCTTAGGGGACTTTTCAGCCGGTGCTTGCGGTTTAGCCGCCTGGGCCATTTGCGTCCCGGTCATTGGATTGACCACTTCGCCTTCCCGCACTTTTTGCAATCCCTCGACGACAATCCGCTCGCCCGCTTTGAGACCTTCCTGGATCAGAAAGCTTTCCCCGACCTGGCCGCCGACGGTTACTGCCCGTTGGGTTGCTTTATTGTCTGCGGTGACGACCCAAACGAAGCTTTTACCCTGCAACTGGGCGACCGAGCGCTCCGGAATGAGGATGCTATTGGGCCGGAGGCCCAGGTCTACTCGGATTCTGCCGAACATCCCGGGCCGGAGCACTTTGGTGGTATTGGGAAACTCGGCTCGCACGCGTAGCGTTCCGGTCTTGGCGTCCACGGCCCGGTCGATGAACACAAACTTGCCCAGGTCCGGGTGCAGCGAGCCGTTAGCCAACACCAGCGCCACGGGCAAATCCCGCACTTGTTTACCTGTGCGGCGGGTTTCGGTTTCGGCCTTCAGGTAAGCAACCTCGCTCACGTTGCAATAGAACCAGATAGGATCCAGCGTGGATATGGTCGCGAGCAAAGTAGGCACGGTCTTGCCGACAAGTTCACCGATCGAGACCTGTTTGGCTCCGATCAGACCGCTGATAGGCGCACGAACATCACAGTAGCCGACATCAAGCGTGCTGGATTCCACGCGCGCTTGCGCGGTAAGAACCGCCGCCTTGCCGACATCTACTGAAGCAAGAGCGTTATCAAGATCCTGCTGCGGCACGGCCTTTTTCTCGGCCAGCGGCGTCAGTCGGGCAACGTCCTTCTCGTACTTATTCAAAGCCGCCTTTGCTTCCGCCAGCGATCCGTTTGCAGCTGCAAGCCGTTCCTGGTATGGCCGATCATCGAGCTTAAAGAGCGGGTCACCCTCTTTTACCTCCGTGCCCTCAATGAACAGCGTCTTGTCAACAAAGGCCTCCACGCGAGCGCGCACCTCAACGTTTTGAGGTGAATCGAGCTGTCCGATGAACTCGACCGAGGCTGGCGCGTCCGTGGCGACGACGTCCATGACCTGCACCACGGGCGGCGGCAATGCTGTCGGGGCCGGCTTCTCACAGCCGGTTAGGCCCAGGGCCATCAACCCAAGTGTGACGCCGGCGTCACGCCAGCCAGTTAGACAATGCTTTAGATGTTTCATAGGATTTGTTGAATTCTTTCTTTATTGGCGGTGGATGTTGGCTTTGCGGCCATTGCGATATTCATTGAATCCGGATTGTCCGCTTCGGGTGTTGAAGTCGTTCTTTCCGTCTCAGCGGTGGTAACAGTCACGGGTTTAACTTTCCAGACCTCGGCGCAGTATTCGCGAATGGAACGATCGGAAGAGAATTTCCCCATGCGAGCGGCATTGAGAATGGACTTGTGCGTCCATTGTTCCTGGTCGCGCCACAAAGCGCTCACGCGTTGCTGACATTCGACATAAGACTGGTAGTCAGCCAAAACAAGGAACGGGTCGTGCCAGAGGAGATTTTCAACCAGCGGCCGGAACAACTCGGGCTCACTCGGCGCCAGGGCGCCTGAAGCTATGAAATCCAGGACCTCGCGCAGGCTGGAGTTTTGTTCATAGTGCGCCCGCGGACTGTAGCCGCAGCTTCGAACTTCCTGGACTTGCTGGGCATTGAGGCCAAACAGGAAAAAGTTTTCCGGGCCCACTTCTTCACGGATCTCAACATTAGCGCCATCAAGCGTGCCGATGGTTAAGGCTCCGTTGAGCCCAAACTTCATATTGCCCGTGCCGGACGCTTCTTTACCGGCGAGG
>CAZUVM010000154.1:0-9788 GCA_964623885.1 uncultured Verrucomicrobiota bacterium | reverse complement strand
GGATGTATTGCTGCGGGCCGACGGTTTACGATTTCGCGCACATCGGCAATTGGCGCACGTTCGTCTTCGACGACCTGGTGCGGCGCTATCTGGAGTTCAAAGGTTTCGCCGTGTCGCATGTGATGAACATCACGGACGTGGAGGACAAGATCATCAAGCGCGTTCGTGAAACGGGCAAGACTTTACGAGATTTCACCGCTCAGTACGAGGCAGCGTTCTTCGATGATCTGAAGACTTTAAGCTGCCGGATGCCGCACGACACGCCGCGGGCGACGGAGCACGTGCCGGAAATTGTTGCCTTAATCGAGAAATTGATGGCGGTCGGGCTGGCATACAGGGCAGGGGACGGTTCGGTCTATTTCAGCATCGAGAAATACCGGGCGAAGGGGCGCACGTACGGGCAGTTGGTGAAGCTGAACTTTGAAGAAATGCGCGCAGGCGAACGGGTGCGCAGCGACGAGTATGAGAAGGAGGCCGTGGCGGATTTCGCCTTGTGGAAGAGCAGGGTGCCGGAGGATGGCGCGGTTTTCTGGCCGAGCCCATGGGGCGAGGGCCGGCCGGGCTGGCATATCGAGTGCAGCGCCATGAGCATGAAATTGCTCGGGCCGAGTTTCGATCTGCACCTGGGCGGGGAGGATCTGATGTTTCCGCATCACGAGGATGAAATCGCGCAAAGCGAAGGCGCAGGCGTGCAGGCGGAGGGCCAGCGGTTCGTGAAATACTGGCTGCATGGCGCGCACCTGATGGTTGAGGGAAAGAAGATGGCGAAGTCACTGGGGAATTTCTTCACGTTGCGCGATTTGCTGGGTAAAGGCTTCAGCGGGCGGGAAATCCGGCGATTGCTGATCAACGCGCGTTATCGGGAGACTTTTAATTTCACTTTGACCGGCCTGCAGGATGCGAGGGAGTCACTGGCGACGATTGATAATTGCCTGGCCAAGCTGCGCGAGTTGGCCGGGAGCGACGGCGGCGAGCCAGACAGCGAGGTGCTGCGGAAGTTCACGGAAGCGCTGGATGAGGATTTAAATATTTCCGGCGCATGGGGCGTGGTGTTCGGTTGGGTGAACGAGTTGAATCGGCGGCTGGCAGATAAGGCGCTTTCGGCCGGCGAAGCGCGTGAGGCGATCGCTACATGGACGCGGCTGGATTCGGTGCTGGGGGTCGGCATGGCCGCGGAGGTCGAGGTGCCGGCTGAGATTACGGCGTTGCTGGAAGCGCGGCAGGCGGCGCGCAAGGCCAAGGATTTCAAGCGTGGCGACGAAATCCGAGCTGAGTTGAAGGCGAAGGGCTGGATCATCGAAGACACGCCCAAAGGGGCCCGAGTGAAGCGCGCCAATTAGGCGGTCGAGAATCAGAAGTGCATAATACAACGTCAAATACGGATGCAACGCGTGGCCTGCTGATCACGTTCGAGGGAACAGAAGGGAGCGGGAAATCCACGCAGATTCGGTTTTTGGCCGAGCGGCTGCGATTTCTGGGCCGGACAGTGCGAACGCTGCGCGAGCCGGGGGGCACGCCGATCGGCGAGGAGGTCCGGCATACCCTGAAGCACAGCCTGGCCAACCAGGCGATGATGCCGGAAACGGAATTGCTGTTGATGAACGCCAGCCGCGCGCAACTGGTGCGGGAAGTGATTCGTCCGGCGCTGGCGGCGGGCGAGGTTGTGTTGTGCGACCGTTTTTACGACTCGACGATCGCTTACCAGGGTTACGGCCGGCAGCTTGATTTGGACATGGTCAGGCGCATTATCGACGTTGCCGTCGGGGAGACGCGGCCGGATCTGACGTTGCTGCTCGTGATTCCCGCGGACGTCAGTGAAGAGCGACGGCTCGCGAGGCAATCGACGCTGCCTTTTATGCGTGACCGGATGGAGGAAGCCGACCGCGGTTTCTTTCTGCGGGTGGCCAAGGGGTATGAGGCAATCGTCACCGCCGAGCCGCGCCGGGTTCGGCCGTTGGACGCAACCGGCACCATGGAGGAGATTCGCGCCGAGATTTGGCGCCAGGTCGAGCCGCTGGTGAAGTAGCGCAGGCCTCCGAGCCTGTCATATGAGCCGACCTTCCAGTCGGCTGGGGTTGGACCATAATTGTCTTGCTTCCGCGCGTTCGCAGTCCAGGAAGCCTGCGATACAGCAGGCGCGGAGGCCTGCCCTACCCGGTTGCAGGTTAATAAACATCCCGACAGTCTTTCCGAATGGATTTGCCTCTGGAGGCATTCGCATTAACTTGAAGCGGCACGGAGCCAGACATGATCGAGGATACCATCGGACAGATCCAGGCACGGATAGAAGCGTCGGAGACTATTAAAGATGACCGGCGCCGCGAGTTGCTGCAGTTGGTGGGCACGCTGAAGGCTGAGGTGGCTGAGCTATCGAAGACGCAACGCGAGCAGGCCGAAAGCATCGCCGGATTTGCTGGCGTGTCGGCGCACGAAGCGACGCGCGCGGAACAGAATCCCGAGTTATTGAAGCTATCGCTGGAGGGTTTGAGTTCCTCGGTGGCAGAAATGGAAAAGTCGCATCCACGGCTGGTGCAGATTGTGAATGCGATCAGCAACACGCTCTCTAACCTCGGCATCTGACTGGGTCGTAGCGCGGGCGTCCACGCCTGCGGGTTGTGGCGGCATCTCGCCCGCACAAATCGAGGCGGGACGCCCTTTGAACTCGCAGCCGGGACAGCCGCGATATACTCGATATGACTGCATTACTTGACACGATCTACCGCGTTCGGGGATTATTGAGCGATGCAATCCTCACCGGCTGAGAAGAGTCCCACGGGGAGAGCAGGAGTTTCCACATTATCCGACCCTGGTAAAAGCAGGGATGAAATCACGCTCTATCACTGGCTGGTGGTGATGCTGGCCGCGGCGGGATGGCTGTTCGATTGCATGGGCCAGCGGATCTTCATTCTGGCCCGTGAACCGGCCCTGAAGGAGCTACTCGGGGCGGCTGCTTCCGAAGCGGACGTGCGGCGGTGGGGGGGGATCGCGACGTGTTTGCTGATGTTGGGTTGGGCGATTGGGGGCCTCGTTTTCGGTTTGATCAGCGACAAATACGGGCGGGTGAAGTCGATGGTGATCACTTTGCTCGCTTACACGGTATTTTCCGGAATTTCAGGTTTTGCGCGCAGCGGGATGGAATTCCTGTTCTGGCGGTTTTTGTTCGGTGTGGGGGTGGGCGGGATGTTTGGCTCGGCGACCACGCTGGTGGCTGAAAGCGTTCCGCCGAGAGTGCGAACGATTGCGCTTGGTGTCATGCAGTCACTTTCGGCAGGGGGAACGATGCTCGCATCGTTAATCAGCCTGAAGATCGCGCCGGGGCAGGAGAACTACTGGGGCCATTTCACCGGCTGGCAAGTGTTATCGTTCGTGGGGGTGTCTCCGGCGATGCTGGTGATCCCCATCGTGTTGATCCTAAAGGAACCTGAGCCCTGGAAGCGGGCTAAAGCAGCAGCGGCGGCGGGGCATGGCAAACCTGTAGGGTCAGTAGGAGATTTGGTGAGAGAACCGCGGTGGCGGGACAACTTGCTGGTGGGCGTTTGCCTGGGTGTAGCGGGAATGGTCGGGTTGTGGGGCATTGCATTCTTCTCGCCGGAACTCATTACGACGGCGTTCAAAAATCGTCCGTTACACGCCAGGGAAATCGTCAAGCCGGCGGAGTTGATGCAGTGCCTGGCGATGCCGACGAATCCAGCGACAGCGTGGATAAAGAGCAAGCTCCGCCCGCAAGTGGCGAACAACCTGCCCGGAACTTCCGTTGATGCGCTAGTGAACGAATTGAACCGGTTAATCCAAGGCGAGAACCTTTACAGCGCGGAAGCGTTTGGCTCGGTGCCGCTGCTCAAGAGGACGCAGAACCTGGCAGTGCGGGCGGAACATGGCACGCCGGCGGAGATCATGACACTGAATCGGCAACTGCTGGAACAGGCGTTTCCCGGGACGATTCGGCCGCTGCAGCGGACTATCGATCATACGCGCAGTCTGGGGACGACGCTGCAGGATGTGGGCGCGGTGTTGGGGATGTTTGCTTTCACCTTTGCGGCGAGTCGATTCAGCCGGCGCGCGGCGTTTCTCGGGTCGTTCATCATGTGCCTGGGCGTCGTGGCGTTCGTGTTTTATTCGTTGCGGACCGAAACGGATGTCTACTGGATGCTGCCGCTGATGGGATTTGCCACGCTGTCGCCGTTTGCGGGCTATTCGATTTACTTCCCGGAATTATTCCCGACGCGGCTTAGGGGCACAGGCGTGGGGTTCTGCTACAACACGGTGCGATGCGTGACGGCGCCGTTTCCATTCCTGGTGCCGTTGCTGGGCGCGATGATGGGTTTTCGCACGGTGGCAATGATGATGTGCGCGATTTACCTTGTCGGTATTGTGGCGCTGGTTTGGGCGCCGGAGACGAAAGGCAAACCGTTACCGGAGGAGTAACACCGACGCCAAAACCATGCGGCTACGGCGATGACCTGGCGGAATTGCGGTCGATTCGGGTCTGCTTTCGCGCTCTTGAACCAGCCAAGGCCCGGCAAGCGCGTACCAACTCTCCAACACGCCGCCAACGGCGAGTGAGCGCTTCCGCTGACATGTCAGTGGTCCGTTGTTTCATCTTCCTTTAACTTTGCAAGGTCGTGGTTGGAAAATATAACCAAGGCTTTCGACCGTCTCGCGCAGAAGTGTTAGCGAGTGTTCCTCGATCATCAGGTCAATATCCTCCGTCGCTCGCACAATCCCATGGGCAGCCAGCGCGAAGCCACCGCAAAGCGCATATTCCAAGTCGGCTTGCCGAAGCGCCTTGGTCAATCTTTGTAGTTGTTCGACAATGTCCATTACGCGCCGAGTGCCAATAGTATTAGCGGCGTTTCCCTATCGTATGTGTTCCAACTCGCATCGCAACATTAAGTGGAAGTGGTTCCTGAGGATGGCTCGACAAAATAGAAAGCCCGCCAGGAGACCTGACGGGCTTTGAATGATAAAGGACGTGCTTACGCCTTAGCCGCTTCCGCTGGCTTTTCTTCGGTTTTGGCAGGTTCAGGTGCGGGAGCTTCAGGGGCAGGCAGTTCAACCCATTCAAGGATGGCGGCCTGGCCGGCATCGCCCTGACGGGTGCCGAGCTTCACGATGCGGGTGTAACCGCCGTGGCGTTCTTTTTGTGAGGGCGCGATCTCGTCGAACAGGATTTTAACGGCGTCTTCCCGGTGCAGCCTCGCGGCGGCGAGGCGGCGGTTCTGGATGGATCCTTTTTTGCCCAGGGTCACCATTTTGTCAGCGACCGAACGCGCGGCTTTGGCCTTGGCCAGAGTGGTGGTCACGCGTTTGTGCAGAATGAGGCTGCAGACCAGATTGGCGAGCATCGCATTGCGGTGCTCACCCGTCCGGCCGAGCTTGGCGGTGCGTTTAAGGTGGCGCATATGATTAAAGCGTGGTGCGTGATCGCTGTGATCAACGCGTCAGACTAGTAGGCTCTTCTTTCGGCTGTTCGAGGAGATCGGGCTCGAAGGTCATCCCCAGTGCCAAGCCGAGCGCCGCGAGTTTCTCTTTGATTTCGTTGAGAGACTTCTTTCCGAAGTTGCGATACTTCAGCATTTCGGACTCGGATTTCATGGCCAACTGACCAACCGTGGTGATATTGGCGTTGTTGAGGCAATTGGCGGCGCGGACGCTGAGCTCGATTTCGTTCACGCTCATATTGAGCAGCTTCTTGAGCTTGGTCTTCTCTTCGTCCTGCTTGTCGATGACTTCTTCGAACTCCACGGCGTTCTTGTCATAACCGACAAAGACATCGAGGTGGTGCTGAAGAATAGCGGACGCCTGGGTGAGCGCGTCATCAGGAGAAATGCGGCCGTCAGTCCAGATTTCCAGAATCAGGCGGTCGTAATCGGTGCGCTGGCCGACGCGGGCGTTTTCGACCGCATAGCGGACCCGGGTGACCGGTGAAAAAAGTGAATCAATGGCGATAACTCCGATGGCCTGGTTGGGCTTTTTGTTTTCGTCGCCCGGCAGGAACCCGCGGCCCACCTTGATCTCCAGCTCCATCTCGAACTTCTTCTTTTTATCGAGCGTGCAGATATGTTGAGTGGGATTGACCAACTCCAGGTTCTGGTTGAGCTGGATATCTGCCGCGGTGACTTCGCCTTCCTTATTGGCGGAAAGCAGCAGCGTTTGCGGATCGCGCGTATGGGCCTTGAAGAGAACCTTTTTCAGGTTGAGGACGATTTCAGTGACGTCCTCAACGACGCCTTCAATGGTGGCGAACTCGTGCATTGCGCCGTCGACTTTGATGGAGCTAATGGCAGCGCCTTCCAGCGAAGACAGGAGGACGCGTCGCACGGAGTTGCCGACGGTGTGACCGTAACCGGTTTCAAACGGTTCGGCGATGAATTTGGCGTAGGTATCCGAAGCGGTGTTTTCTTCTTTGGTCAACCGCTTGGGCATTTCGAAACGTCCGAGACGTACTGGCATATGTTCCTTTCAACAATTTTAAACTGGCTTCCCCGGCGATTATTCCCGGAAGACCGGGGGAGCCCGTATAATTGTTTTGGAGCTGTTAACTCCGGGTTACTGGTTTACCGGGAATAAAATTCGACGACCGCCTGCTCGTTAGCGATGGGCTGGATTTCATCGCGGGTCGGGATCCGCATCACGACACCTTTGAGGGCTTCTTTGTCCAGCGTGAGCCAATCAGGGACGGCGCGGCTGGCGGCAATTTCAAGGTTCTTACTGGCCAATTGGCGCGCGGCATTGGAATTCTTGATTTCGATCACGTCGTTCACCTTGAGCCCGTACGAAGGGATATTGACCTTGCGCCCGTTGACCCGGACGTGACCATGGCCGACCAACTGGCGAGCGCCGGCCCGGGTATTTGCAAACCCGAGGTGGTAGCAGACGTTGTCCAGCCGAGTCTCGAGGATCTGCAGCATCTGTTCGCCGGTGACGCCACGGCGCTTGAGGGCGCGCTCGTATACGCCGCGGAACTGGCGTTCAAGCAGGCCGTAATAATAGCGGAGCTTCTGCTTTTCGATCAGGCCGAGGCCGTAATCCGTGTGCTTGCGGCGGGACTTGGGCCCATGCACGCCGGGGCCGTAATTGCGGCGCTCCAAATACTTCGTGGGTCCGAAAATGGGTACGCCGAAACGGCGGGAGATGCGAACGCGAGGACCAGTGTAGCGAGCCATAGTTAAGTGCGGAGTGTGGAATGCGGAGTGCGGAATTGTCTTTTCATACGCGGCGCTTCTTGCGCGGACGGCAACCGTTGTGCGGCACCGGGGTGACGTCTTTGATGGTTGTGATTTCAAGGCCAATGGCTTGCAGAGCGCGAATGGCAGACTCGCGGCCCGATCCTGGACCCTTAACCCGCACTTCGATTTCTTTCATGCCGTGGGACATAGCCTGGCGCGCGGCGTCCTGGGCGACCTGCTGAGCCGCATAGGCCGTGCTCTTGCGTGAGCCTTTGAACCCGACCCGACCGGCGCTAGACCAGCCGATGACGTGGCCTTGCATATCGGTGATGCTGACGAGCGTGTTGTTGAAAGTAGCGAGGATATTGGCCACGCCCGTGAGAATGTTTTTGGCGCCTTTGGCCTTAACAATCTTCTTGCCGGCGAGATCATCGGCGAGCAGTTCAGCAGCCGTTGGGGCAGCAACTGCGCCAGCCGCGGCAGCAGGCGCGCCGGCAGCTGGGGCCGCTGCGGCGGGAGCGCCCTCAGCAGCTTTGGCAGGCTCGCCCTCCGGCGCGGCAGTTGCGGCCTTTTCGGCCGGGGATTTTTTCGGAGCTTTAGCGGGAGCGCCTTCAGCCGCAGCTTTAGCGGCCGGCTTTTCAGCAGCTTCCTTCTTCGGAGCGGGTTTCTTTTTCTCTTCAGCCATGGATTATTCGATAATTTAAAGTTGATCGCTGGCGGGAAATCAGTGGATGCCGGTCTTGGCAGTTGGGCTACGGACCACACCGACCGTCTTGCGCGGGCCCTTGCGCGTGCGGGCGTTCGTCTGAGTGCGCTGACCGCGGACGGGCAGACCGCGCAGGTGGCGGACGCCACGGTAACACTTGATGCCCTGAAGCCGTTTCAGGTTCATGCCGATCTCGCGGCGGAGATCGCCTTCGATGACGTATTTGCCGTCCTGGATGGCATGGACGATTTGAGAGAGTTGCTGTTCAGTCAGGTCCTTGGCGCGGATGGACGGGTCGATATTGGCTTTGACCAGGATATCTTTCGAATTGCTCGGGCCAATGCCGTAAATGTAGCGCAGGGCGATATCGATGCGCTTATTAGGAGGAACTTCGACGCCAATGATACGGGCCATAAATGGATGCTAGATATTGGATTCTGGATGTTCGATGGGTTAGCCCTGCCGCTGCTTGTGCCGGGCATTTGTACAGATCACACGGATGACGCCTTTGCGGCGAATGATTTTGCAATTCTCGCAAAGCTTTTTCACTGAGGCTCGCACTTTCATAAAATCACAATTCGGTTTTGCCGACAATCCGGCCTTCGGACAGGTCGTAGGGCGACAGGGCCAGATTGACCTTGTCGCCGGGCGCCAAAGGCGCGATCCGCGCCATGGCTTTGCCCGGAATAAAACCCAAAAGCCGGTGGCCATTCGCCAACTCGACGCGGAAGGTTCTGTCCGACAGCACTTGCACTACGACACCTTCAACTTTGATGGCATCCGTTCGGGACACGTCAAGATCTCCGGCTCGCCCTCGGTAATGAGCACTGTATGCTCAAAATGGGCAGATAATGAACCATCTTGAGTGACTACTGTCCAGCCATCATTTAAAATTTTTACCGCCGGCAGGCCGGCATTGACCATGGGCTCAATGGCGATCGTCATGCCTGGCCGCAACTTAGGCGAACTTTTGCCATCTACAAAGTTGGGAACCTGCGGCTCCTCATGCATGGTTCGGCCTACGCCGTGGCCAACGAACTCGCGAACAACGCTAAAGCCATTGCCCTCGACAAAGTTCTGTATGGCACGGGAAATATCAACCACTCGTTTGCCGGGAAGCGCTTGTGCAATGCCCTCGTAGAGAGAGCGTTCGGTAACATCGAGGAGCTTTTGCGCCAGCACTCCGCAGCCACCCACCGCCACGGTCTTGGCGGTGTCTCCGATGAAGCCGTTATGGACGACCCCAACGTCCAGGCTCACGATGTCACCAAACTCCAACCGCCGCGGCCCCGCCAGACCATGTACGACCTGGTCATTGACCGAAATGCAAATTTGGCAGGGATATTTGCGATAACCCAGAAAGGCGCTTTTAGCGCCATATTGTTTGATGCGAGACCCGGCGAAATCATCCACCTGCTGCGTAGTGATGCCAGGCTGGATGAACGCCGCGATCTCATTAAGCACCGTTACGGCAAGGCGACAGGCTGGCCGCATGGCTTCGAGATCCCGTTCGCTCTTAATAATGATCATGCTCAAAAGCGGCCCTTAAGCCGACCTTTCTTCAAGAACCCGTCGTAATGGCGCATGAGCAAGTGGGTTTCCATCTGCCGCATGGTGTCGAGCAGAACGCCGACGAGGATGAGCATGCTGGTGCCGCCAAAGTACTGAGCGACCGCGAACGGAATCTGCATCTGGTTATAGAGCAGCAGGGGAATGACAGCGATTATCACCAGAAACACAGCGCCCGCGAGAGTGATGCGGCTCATGGCATTGTGCAGGTAATCGCTGGTGGCCTGGCCAGGACGCACGCCCGGTATGTAGCCGCCGTTTTTCTTCAGGTCATCCGCGATCTGCAGTTCGTTGAACTGCGTGGCGACCCAGAAATACGAGAAGAACAGGATCATCAACGAGTA
>CAZUVM010000153.1:0-12405 GCA_964623885.1 uncultured Verrucomicrobiota bacterium | reverse complement strand
TACAACGCCGAGTTCCATATGGCCAATCAACTCAAACACGGCTCCTGGGTTCTCGCAGTGAAGCCGGCTAAGGCAAGCTAAACAACCCCGTGAATAACTTTTATGAAAAACCATTTGTCAGCACAGAGAACTTCTGGGCTGATATGAATGACGCCGTCGGCGTCTTATTCGCGTTGGCGTACGTTGTGGTAGATGCGCAGCGGTACCCAGAGTTGAGTGCTGACTCATCCAGAAGAGCATCTGAAATGAGCTGAGTATGAATATTGGGTAATGAACACCGGGCTAAAGCTCCGGTGTTAATGAAATGTCGGTGCTACATTCTGGCCAAAATCTCCTTCAGAAGACGCATGTCTTCAGCGGCAGCCGCTGCATTCTCGTGATAGCGGCGTTTCATTAAAGGATCTTTCGCGCGTTTGGCCAGGTGATCCTGAACCGAGCGCTGTTCGTTGAGTCGTTGGAGCGACATCCAGAGGGCGCGCTCGAGGGCGTGCGAGTGCGCCAGGGAAAAACTTTCCAGCGAATAGATATGACCCACGTTGCAGCGAAACTGCTCCGATTCGCCATTATCGATTTTTAAAAGCGACCCTCCGCATTCCGGGCACGTGTATGCCAGCGGTTCGGTAATTGGCAGACTCTCTTCTTCATCCAATTTAGCGCACTGGGCAGCGGTGGATTTGCCCCCGGGAATCGGCTCGCCGTTGTGAGCCAGGGTGACCAATTGCGCGGCAATTTTGTCGACCACCAGGCAGTGATTGGCCTTTACGGTGCGCAACACATTGGCCGGCATTTCGGGACTTGGCGCTTCTTTTGGATCCTGGACGATGACGGTCCCGCCGCGTGTTTCCACGGCAAGGCACCCGGCGACACCATCGTCGAGTGCGCCCGACAGGATCACGGCAATAACGTTGGAGCGGTAGGCGCGGGCCGCGCTCCCGTACCTTGGCACCAGGTGGTGAGAATTCCTATGGGGTAATAGACGTTAGGCGGGGACTGTAAAGACACTGCAGGTCACCGCCCCAAATCCGAAAGCCAAAATCTGAAGCCCCGAAAGAAGCTCGAAACCCGAATTCCGAAAAATAGCCCGAGCGTATAGTATTTCGGATTTCGGCCTTCGGCTATTCGGCCTTCTTTCGACCTTTGGCCTTCGAACTTCGGATTTCCTTAAGCTAAGTCTTATCGAACCACGCCGATTTGCGCTCGCGCACCATTTCCGCCAGGCGGATGGGCGAGGTTGGTTTGACGACATAATCCGCCGCGCCCAGTGTCCGTGCCAGGGCAATGTCGGAGTCTTGTTCGGAAGCTGATACGATCACCACCTTGAGCGAAGCGATCGCCGGCTGCTGGTGCAGCCAGGTAAGAACTTCAAAACCGCTCTTGATTGGCAGCTTCAAATCCAGCAGCAGCAAGCAGGGAAAAGGATGCTTGGCACGATTGGCAAAATCGCCCTGGCCGGCCAGGTAATCAATCGCCTGTTTGCCGTCTTTGACGACCACGAGAGGATTGGCCACCCCCGCCTCTTGCCAGGCATACTGCATGAAGAACGCGTCATCCGGCTCGTCTTCAGCATAGAGGACAGGAGTCATGCAGCAAGATGGCTTCGGGCCAACCTCGGCGCAAGGCTCACTCGGCGGCTTTGTCCAGTTCCAGCCAAAATCGGCTCCCGCGGTCTGGCTGCGACTCGACGCCCACGGCGCCGTGCATACGCTGAGCGGCCTTCTTGACCAGCGCAAGCCCAATGCCGGTACCTTCGTACTGCGGGCTGAGCCGCTGGAACATTTCGAAGATTTTATCGTGACAATCCTCCGCGATGCCGATCCCGTTGTCCTGGAACCAAAGCCGCACGCGTCCGTCGCGCTCGTTTGCGAAAATTCGCACCTTGGAAATCGTGCCGGGAGGGACAAATTTAAGCGCGTTATTGAGCAGGTTGGAAAAGCACTGAGTGAGCAAAGCGGCATTGCCCATTACGCGCGGCAACCGTCGGTTAAGGGTAATGCTGGATCGCGCTTCCTGAAATTGCGGGTACGAGTCGATGAGTTCCTGCAGCAGTGCCCCGCAGTCGACCGGCGACAGGGCAAAGTTCTCGCGCACGATCTTGTTGTAGTTAAGCGCGTCCTGGATGAGCTGATCCATGCGCTGGGCCGCCGCGTTGCTGCGCAGCAGGTATTGGCGATGGACCGGGTTTAGATTTTGACATTGCGCCAGCAACAACTCTCCGAAACCAGACATCGTCCGCAACGGAGCGCGAAGATCATGGGCCAGCGTGTACGAAAAATGCTCGAGCTCTCCCACGGCATCTTGCAGCCGGGCAGTCCTTTCGCGGACGAGCACTTCGAGTTGCGTGGCGCGTGATCGAAGGATTTCCTCCGCGTCTTTCTGCTGGGTAATGTCGGCGAGCACACCGGAGCGGCGGATGACCTTTCCGGGCGGACGAGGACCGAAGAAACTGCGCGCGGCAAAGCGCAGCCAGCGCACACCGCCGCCGGGTAACCTGATGCGGAATACGACCTCAAACCGGCCGGGTCCGCCAGGTCGCACCGACTCTTCAGCGGCGCGCAGGAACTCGGCCCGGTCGTCAGGATGCACTCGTTCGACGAGGGCCGGCCAGATGACCGTTTCGCCCGGAGCGAATCCCAGGATCGCGCAGCCGCGCCGGGAACAGGTGATCTCACCGGTCCTGAGATCCTGGTCCCAGGCGCCCAGGCCACCGGCATCAAAGGCCAGGCGCAGCCTTTCCGCATTTTCGTACTGGAGCTCGCGCTTTTCGTGTTCGCGCCGGACCTCCTCCCCGTGTTTCTGTTCGGTGATGTCGCTGAGGGTCACATGGCAGACCGGCTTCCCTGCCTCCACGGCTTTGACCAACTCCAACCGCGAATGAAATCTATGGCCTCCATTCGGGCGCAGCTTAATGTCGCAGGACTGAGTTCTTTCGGAGTCGAAACCCTTGCGCAAGCAAAAATAAAAACTGTCCTGGTCTTCTTTTTCGACAAACCTGGTGAACGGCATCTTGAGCAGACGCGAGCGCTCGACCCCCAGCAAATGGACGCTCGTGAGATTGGCTGAGAGGATCAGGCCCTGTTCGCTGATGGTCAGATAACCGACTGGAGCGGAGTCGTAGAGATCGACGTAACGTTCGCGGGCCTTCTCGAGTTCCGCTTGGGTGGCGCGGAGGTTCTCATTCTGCATCTCCAGTTGGATTTGATGGACATGCAATTCGTGAAACGTTGACTCGATTTGCTCGGGAGTCAGGCTGGCCAGAACGGAAGGCTCATCCCGTGCCTGCTTTTCTGCGCGCGCGCGCAGGGCGGCCGCTGGTATAGTGCCTTGGTCAGCAGAACCTGCCATAGGACGCAGACTACAATCAAAACAACCTTCGCGCAACTTGGTTACTTCCCGAACTCACTTATGGTCTTCGAGCAAGTCGGGAGTTGGCGGGCCAAGAGGTCCAGCAACCGCAGCGTGCCTTCATCGGGCCGATGCGGCTGGGTCCAATGCGTCGAGAACATCCCCAGCAATCTCGCTTCAAACGCCACTGGCAACCGAATGGGGCCGTTATGCGGTTCGTTGGTCTTTGGTTTCGTGAGAGGTGCTTCTGCGTTAAGAACTGAAGCGCCTTCGTTGCACGAATTTACTTTTTTAGGCTGTTCTGCCGCAAAGCGACTCTGCCGCCTGCCATCGGGAGGCGTCGAAACCGGCTGCGCCTGGGGGAAGCTGTCTTTCTTTTTTCCATAGACGAGGCCACTTCAAGCCAGAAACCCAGGCGAGCAATACTATGTTGCTGCCCAGTGACTGAACCGGGCAATATCTGAACCGCTTTAATGTTTAGCCCTACAGGGCCAGCCTATTCCCGCAGCGTAAGATTGCAAGGTTTATGTTCAACCAGAAACAACGAATATGTTTGGGACACCGAGGACGGTGTCCCTACCCATCGAGCTAACTGGTAGGGACGCCGTACTCGGCGTCCCCATTTTCATTTTTTAGCTTCCCAACAAAAGCAAGAGCGCTTGCTCCAATCGGAGCAGCGCTCTATGAGTCCGCGATGATTTCTGCCCTTAAGGCAAATCTTTCAGCGAATATAAACCTCCCTTTTGCCTCAGGACAGATTTTCGCGGCCGTTCTTATTTATTGTGTCCCGCCATCGAGAATGCCTGCGCCATTCGCTTTTTCATTTCATCGGGCGCGACGTCCTCGACGTGGGTCAATAGCATCCATTTGTGACCGAATGGATCGGTAATGGAACCGGCGCGGTCACCCCAGAACTTGTTCTCCAGCGGTTCCTTGACCGAAGCGCCGGCTTTCACGGCCCGCTCAAAGACCTGGTCCGCGTTTTGAACGTACAAGGCCAAGCCGACCGGCGAGCCCTCAAGAGTTTCGGGTGACACACCTCCGTGCTCCGGGCATTCCTCGCCGATCATAATAACCGAATCGGCGATCTGGACCTCGGCGTGGGCAACCCTGCCATCAGGCGTGGGCATAACCATCCGCTCTCGAGCATCGAAAGCTCGCTTGTAGAAGTTTATCGCTTCCTTAGCGTTCTTAACCGTCAGATATGGTGTCACGGCATGAAAGCCGTTGGGAATGTAGTTAACGTTTGTTTTCATAACCATTCGAGCATGGCGCAGGTGAGGCTGGCGCTGCTACTGGGGCATTGGCCCCACTTGAAAAAACTGCGACCAGCGCGTGACACCCAGGAACCGTGTTTGCATCACCTTTTCCACTTCCGAAATGTGGCTTGCCCTTCCTCTGAATCCTGTCACATTCACCTCGTCTCTTGATACGTTTTCACTTCCATGACATGGTAATCTTCAGGTGGACCTGGTTCGCTGAAGATTTGAGACCCGACCCGCGGGAACATTGTGGCGAGCGCAGAACTGTCCAGGACAGTTTAGAACATACATGAGCACCAAACTATTCGTCGGGAATCTCGACTTCAAAGTCACTGAAAACGACTTGCAGGACGCCTTTGCGGCGCACGGCACCGTCGTCGAAGCCAACCTCGTCACGGACCGGACCACGGGCCGGCCGCGCGGGTTTGCCTTTGTCACCATGAGCACACCGGAAGAGGCGCAAAAAGCGATTGAGGCCATGAACGGCAAAGAGCTGGGCGGCCGCGCCCTCAACGTCAACATTGCCCGTCCTCGTGAAGAGCGTTCCGGTGGCGGCGGCGGCGGACGCCGCGGCTACGGCGGCGGCGGCGGTGGTGGCCGAGGCGGATACGGTGGCGGTGGCGGCCGGCGCGACCGTTACTGATTTGGCCGCAAACCTGCGTGCGAGCCACTCTTATTGCTTTTTCCTTGATACGGTTAGATCAAGGGCGCCGTAGTCTGTATCGGCACCTGCGAACCGTTTGCACTCCGCAAGGCCTATTACGTTATTGAAGAAAACGTCCGTCGATGAGTGACCAAACCACCATTACAAATCGCACTCCGTTACCGAGCCGCCGTTCCTGGAAGGAAACCTTGGCACGCTACCAGCGCCCGGCCCTTTGGCGAGGCACTTGGCAAGTCCTTAACACGTTCGTCCCCTATATTGGCCTGTGGTTTCTCATGTATCGTACCCTCGCCATATCTTTTTGGATTACCCTGCCCCTGGCCCTTCTCGCGGGCGGTTTCCTGGTTCGCATTTTCATCATTTTTCACGATTGCACCCACGGCTCTTTCTTCAAGTCCGCACGGGCAAATGAATTGCTGGGAAACCTGACCGGTGTGCTCTGTTTCACTCCGTTTTACCGCTGGCGCTGGGAACACACGATTCATCACGCCAGTGCGGGCGACCTCGATCGCCGCGGCACGGGCGATGTTTGGACCATGACGGTGCAAGAGTACCTGGCCTCGTCGCGTTGGAAACGTTTCGCCTATCGTCTCGCGCGAAACCCGTTCATCCTCTTTGTCGTCGCTCCGCTGGTTCTGTTTCTGGTCCTGGAACGTCTCCCCAAGAGCAAAGAAGGCAAGCGCGAGCGCCTCTCGGTGTACTGCACAAACCTGGCGGTGGTCTTGATGGTCTCAGCCATGAGTTGGGCATTCGGATGGCAAGCTTACCTTCTGCTGCAACTCACAGCCATCATAGTCGCCAGTTCCGCCGGCGTCTGGCTCTTTTACGTCCAGCACCAATTCGAGGGAGTCTACTGGGAGCGCGGCAGGGAGTGGGAGTACGAGAAGGCTGCGCTCCAAGGCAGCTCCTATTACAAGCTGCCCCGGCTGCTGCAATGGTTCTCGGGCAACATCGGCTTCCACCATATCCACCATCTTAGCCCGCGCATCCCCAATTATCATCTCGAGGAATGCCACCGGTCCGAACCGCTCTTTCAAGCCGTCAAGCCGGTCACGTTGTGGTCCAGCTTCAGATGCCTCACCTTCCGTCTCTGGGATGAGCAAACGCAACGGCTGGTAGGCTATCCTTCGTCCCGGCGGGGAGATGGAGACCAAAAGTTGCGACCGCGGGTGGGAATTTGAACATTCTCTTACCTCATTTTTTGGATTAGTTTTTTTGCACTTTCTGCTTGCCTATGCCGGATATCCACGGTATGCCCTGCTGGGTAAGCAGCGGTCGCCCGCGGGCGGAACGGCCGCAAACCCTTGAAACAAAGAATAGAAATCGCCTGGCGAGCCCGGATCGGGTTTGACCTCAGACTTGTTCCGCAGGCGGTTCTGTCTTCACCTCAATGGGATACGCGTGGCGCGATTCGTCTCCCTGACCAAAAATCCCACTCACTATGAATGTATTCCTGGTCTATGTGAATGATGAGAATTTCTTCCGGCTGCTGCCGCGAGAATTGGGCGGTTCCAAACCGGGCGACGCGCGCATTAAAGTGATGGGCTTCCCGCCGTTGGGCATTGAGACCCTGGCGCCCGTCCTTCGCCGCCATGGCCACCAGGTTCGCATGTTCGACACTTGCCATCCCGAGATGAAAGAGGCGGACGTAGCCCGTGCCGCGCGCGAAGATCGACCGGATGTTATCGCCCTCTCCTTTTTATCCACGACGACCTATCCGGGCAGCAAGAGCATGGCGCGCGCGCTTAAGGCGGAGTTGCCCGAAGTGCCGATCATCGTGGGTGGCGTGTTTGCCACGATGAACCAGGAACGGTTATTGCGGGACTGTGCGAACTTCGACGCCGTAGGCATTGGTGAAGGCGAAGAACTGCTGCCCGATTACCTGGCGCACCTGGACCAACCGGAGCTGGTGACCGGCATTGTCTGGCGACGCGGCAAGGAGATCGTCAGGAATCCCTGCCGCCCCATTATTCGCGATCTGGACCAGTTTCCTTACCCGGATCGAACAACGCTACCAATCGATTACATCGAATCCCTGCCGCTGGATGTTCCCGCAGTGTTGTCGCTGGAGAAATTCTGCACGATGCAAACCTCCCGCGGCTGCCCCTATACCTGCATTTATTGCGACATTCCAGCGCTGACCAACGGCAAATGGCGATTCCGCTCTCCCGACCACGTCCTCGGGGAGATGCAGCAACTCAATGACATGGGGTATCGCTCCATCTATCTGACCGACGATCATTTCCTGCTCAAACGCACCCGCATTAATGAAATTTGCCAGGGAATCATCGACCGGAAGCTGCAATTCAAGTGGGGTTGCGAAGGCCGCGTTGATTCGGTCGCCGTGGATCAGCTCCCAATTATGGGCAAGGCCAACTGCAACTTTCTCGCATTCGGCGTCGAATCCGGCACCCAGAAGGTTCTGGACCGCCTCGACAAACGCCAAACCCTGTCCCAAATCGAAAACGCGGTCGGCGAAGCCAAACGTTGCGGCATTGAGCGCGCTCACGGCTTTTTCCTGGTGGGCTCCCCGGGCGAGACCGAGGCCGACATCTTGCAAAGCTTTCGCTTTGCGGCCCGGATCAAGCTGGACACCTTCGGTTTCAATCGGCTGTGCGTTTATCGTGGCACACCCTTGTGGAAAGAGTACCTGGACCGCGGGATCCTGGATGACGAGCGGGATTGGGACAAGTGGTTCAAGTGCTCGGACATCGACCCCACAGTGTTGCCCAGCGAAACAGTGAACCGCGCCCGGCAAAAGGGCTACGCACTGCTATTTGCGTACCGGGTTTTTTGCCGTCCGCTGCAAACCTGGAAGCTGCTCCGGACCCTCGCCCGGCACATGAAGATTAGCGACATTCTCAAGCTCCTTAGCAGTCCGTTCCGCCGGCGCAAACTCAATCGCAAGCCGGAATTGCCCGCGCGGATGCTCGAACTGGGACTCAGCGCGCCCGTGCGCGATCCGGCTCCGCTCGCCGGACCGGCCGTGCCCGCGCCGAGCTGATTCGGCAGCGCTGACCTCGAATGCACAAGGTTAATCACCTGAGGCGGGCGGAGGAACGTCGTTGGACGGATCGTTCCCGGGAGAGGTGACGCTGGGTGGCGCCGCTGCATGCTGTAATTGGGAATCCGCCGGGGACAATTCGCGCGGATTCTTAGCCCGCTTGTTGCGAGGCAAAGGACTGATAATCGCGTTGAGGTCGCGATCCCCCAGCATCTTTGGCGGGGCGTCTGCCCGGCCATAAGCGGAAACTTCCTGAATGAATCGGTTCACTACCTGAAAACCGATCTCTTTGTGCGCCTTCTGGCGGCCCCGGAACCGAAGCTTGATACGCACCTTCATATCGTCGCACAGAAACTGGATGGCATGATTGCGCTTGGTCGCCAGGTCGTGCGGCTCAATCACGGGAGAAATCTGGATCTCCTTCATTTGCCCTCCGCTTGGCCGGGTGTGCGATTCCCGTTTGGCCTCCTCATAAAGCAGTTTGCCGTAGTTTACAATCCGGCACACCGGCGGGGTGGCTTGAGGCACGACTTCCACCAGGTCCAGGTCTTTGGCTTGAGCCAACCGCAACGCCTCATTGAGCGACATTACGCCCAGTTGTTCCTTGTTCTCGTCCAAAACGCGGACCTCGCGCGCGCGGATTTTTCCATTGCGCCGATGCAGAGGTTCGCGTGGATGAAAGGTACGGGGTGCAAAGGGGCGGCTCAATGGCACCCCACAGGTTTGAGGTTTTTCATCAGGCAGGGCATTTGAAAATGACAACCAATACGCCGTACTCTCGCATGCTGGCGAGCAAGGGCAACAGGTATCTTCCCCTACTCCAATTCCCTCTCAGTCATAATTCAAATTAAGCTTGTAGCGCAGCACGGTCCCGCATGTTACCGGCTCTCGGTCGCCCCGCTTGCGCGTTCCCCGGCACCGCAGTTCCCCCGTCGCGACCTTGCTTCGCTTGGCCACTGCTTCCGCCAGCGCCTCGCTCAAATCGAAATCACCGAAGCTGCATTCCACACCCGGACAGGCGAACCACAATGCCGATCTGGCATGCTCCACTTTCAACTTGCATTTCATCTCCCCCTGCTTGCTGCTCCCGCTCGCGTCGAAAAACTCCAGCATCACCTTCAACGCCTTCAACCGCGGAAACTTCTTGGCGATCAAGGGGGAGGCCTCGATCTGCTCCCGCTGTTTTAAACGGTATTCCTGTCGCGGATTGCGTTTGGGCACGTGCATTTAAAGTATAAGTCGGATCTGCTCCGCCTCATTCGCCGGCACCCGGTGTCCGCCGCGAATGGCCACCTCTGCTGCGGAGTCACCATTCACCATGAAAATCCTCGCTCGAAGATTCGCAAAGATACAGAGGTTTGGAGTCTCAGAATGCGGATCATTCTAGTCGGCACTTCAGCGATCACAAGGAGGAATTTTCGATTATTCCCGGCATACAATCTTATGATTCTCCGCCCGCGAAAATGGGATCCAGGCACCCGGCCTCCATCGGTTGGATCAATAGCGCCTGCATTTTTATCGATTTCCATCCGGAGTTGAAGTTGGGCTATAGGAACAGCGCAATGAAAGCGGCGATGGAGACGATCACAATGCCGCAGTTCAATCTGCTGCTCGGTTGGGCCTGGCTGTTGCTGGCCTTTGTCTCAGGTCTTCTTTTAGGCCTGTTTTTTCATCGCGAAAACTGGCTGGGCGGCTACAGCAGCCTTCGCCGGAGATTGTACCGTTTGGCCCACATATCTTTTTTCGGACTTGGATTTATTAATCTGGCTTTCTACATGACGGCGAAGCAGATGCCGCTGTCTGAGTCGTCGATGAGCCTGGCGGGTTGGGGTTTTGTCATAGGTTCCGTTGCCATGCCGATCTGCTGTGTGCTGACGGCTCACTACCCGGCGACCCGCTCTTTGTTTGCGATTCCGGTGTTGAGTTTATTGCTTGGCGGCTCCCTGACCATGGCCGGCCTGCTGCATCACTACACGCGAGCGGGTTCGGCAACGTCCCCAGCACTGACTTATCCCGCTCCAACAGAAAGCCATTCTTCGAGTTGCGGCTTTTTCCAGAGCGCTAAGGTTTCGACCCAGTTTACTGCTAACGCTTCAACACTTCACAATTTATGAAACGGATCGGTTTGATCGCCATGAGCGGTGTGCGCGCTCATAATTCTGAACTCACGCGGCTGGGGCTCACGCTTCCGGGCTTTGTGGAGCGAAATAAGGTCATTGCATCGCTCCCCAGCCTTGGCCTGCTCACCTTGGCTGGACTGACCCCGGACCAGTTTGCCGTTGAATATCACGAAATCGCCGACCTGCGCCGGACTTCAACAGAGACAGGTTCGGTTCTTGATTTGCCCGATCACTTTGATTTGGTCGCCATTAGCACTTTCACCGCTCAGCTAAAAGAGGCGTTCGAGGTTGCCGACTTTTATCGAGAGCGTGGCGTGCCAGTCGTGATGGGCGGAATTACTGTCAGTTCGCTGCCACAAGAGACCGCCGCGCATTGCACCAGTGTTGTGGTGGGGGAGGGGGAATCGCTTTGGCCCGAGGTGTTGAACGATTTCGAGAAAGCAAGCCTCAAGCCTTTCTACGTTCAATCACCTCGCGGCCAATTCGACCTGGCCGAAGCGCCAATGCCCCGGTTCGATCTGCTCGACCCGGACAAATACAACCGGATTACCGTCCAGACCAGCCGTGGCTGCCCGCACCAGTGCGAGTTTTGCGCGAGTTCGATTTTGTTAACTCCGCGCTACAAGGTGAAGCCGGTGGAAAAGGTCATCGCGGAGATCCAAGCCATTAAGCGGATTTGGCCGAGGCCTTTCATCGAATTTGCTGATGATAACTCCTTTGTTCACCGCGCACATTTCAAGCAGTTGCTGCGTGAGCTGGCCAAGGAGAATCTTCGCTGGTTCACTGAAGCCGACGTGCGGGTAGCCCAGGACGACGAATTGCTGGGACTCATGCGAGATTCGGGCTGTCAGCAGGTCCTGATCGGCCTGGAAACCCCGCGCGCTGCCGGCTTGAATGGCCTGGAGCTGAAATCGAATTGGAAGCTTCGCCAGCAGGAATCCTATTACGCTGCAATTTCCAGAATTCAATCTTACGGAATCACGGTGAACGGTTGCTTCATCCTCGGCCTCGATGGGGACACACCCGAAGTTTTCGACGATGTCTTTCAGTTTGTAAGAGATTCCGGCCTTTATGAGGTGCAAATCACTTTCATGACGGCTTTCCCCGGCACACCGCTATATCGGCGCCTCGTGCGCGAAGGTCGCATCATCCACGAAAACGCCTGGGAATTGTGCACGTTGTTCGATCTCAACGTGCGCCCCAAGGACATGACTTTGGAGCAGTTACAGTCCGGCTTTGTCGATTTGGCAAGGAAGCTTTATTCAGCCGACGAAACCAATGAGCGCCGGCGCAAATTCAAAGCCATGCTAAAGGACTCTCCGAATTCCGGATTTCGTTCCCGTCATCAAGCACAAGCTTTGGCGGCGTGAGCTTGGGCGCGGCTTCTGGGTGCCCGTTCTCCGGCAGCTCAGCGACTCATCAAATCTCCGGCGGGCGAAGATACTCAAACGGCTTAGGAGTGACGGGTATCGCTTGCGCAGCGGCTGCGGAACGCGAGGGCGGTCTCGCTGGACGCGGCCACGTTACGGAGGCCGTGGCGAATCCACGGCCGCCACTGGCGGGCCCGCCTGGGATTATTCGTTGAGCTTCACGATGGAAGGCGATCCACAGGAACAACGCGGCCCCAGGCACCCCCATCGCTGCCAGGACCAGGTTCCAGGGTGTGAACGGCGAGAAGCTCAATAAAGTGTGAAGCGTAACGGAAGCCACACCGGCAAAGCCTAAACAGCCGGAAACTACGCGGAGAAACCTTTGATATCTCATGTCCATAGCAGCACCTCAACCTGCGTCCACAATATCCATTACCTAGGGTTGGACAAGGATGATTTAGAGCTCTCACGCAGCCGGAACGATTCAATAGAAGGGACCGCGCCCGCCTCGGGCGCAGCGGTTGGCGCCCTCGCCAACCGCATTCCCGCTTCGTCATTTCTACTCACTATTTGGTGAGCTTGGGCCGATACGAAACAACCGGCGAGGGCGCCGGTTGGCAGCGCCCGAGGCGGGCGCGCTCCC
>CAZUVM010000152.1:0-15957 GCA_964623885.1 uncultured Verrucomicrobiota bacterium | reverse complement strand
CTCGCCCTCCCGCCCGGCAAGCGCGTCCAGCCCGGCGCGCGCAGCCTCGAGGAACTGCGTGCCAGGACGGCCCAGCGTGCTGCTCACAGGACCTTGGCCTCCTTCATCATCTTCATGAAGTCGTTGCGGCCCTCGGTGGGCATCATCCGGGCGGTGAGCTCGACGCCCTCGTCGCTCAGCGCCCTGAACGCCTCGATGTCCTTCTGGGTGACGAAGACCGTGCGGGTGACGCGCTTCGAGCCGCGTACGTGTCACCGTTTGCAGTAAGGGTGCCAACTCGGTCACATCCAAGTACCCGTCGTGGTTCGTGTCGTAAATCTGAAAGGCGGTTGGAGAGAAGAAGGGACCTTCCGGGCCAGCTAAGGACCGGCACAGAAACTGAAATTCCTGGCGGTCCAAGAGTCCATCCTCATTCCGGTCGAAATTTTTGAATTGTCTTTGTGCTAGCAGCCGCTGGGCGATATCAATGCCGGCTAGCTCTTTCGGGTCGAGAATTTTGTTTTGATTGGCATCGAACCAGGCGAGTTCCTGCGGATCGAGGCAGTCGTTGTGGTTGGCATCGATTCGATCGAGCTCGGACGCGATGAAGTCGGGATCGTCGAGTGCTTCCTCTCTTTCATCCTGGTCGATGACGCCATTGTGGTTGTGATCGTACTTGTCCAGCAAGCGCTGCTTTGCTTGCGTTGCTACCGCCAGTCGTTCGGCGCGTGCCTTCTGTATCCTCTGTTTGTGCTGGGCCACAGCCTGATCGAGCTCAGTCAGTTGTATTCGCCAGACTCCGGGAGTGTCACGCTGGGCTAGAAACAGCGCGTCAGCAGAGAATTGCAGCAAAGTATCCATGGTGCCTAAGGTAAACGCCAGCCATGGGCTTGATTGAATGCTCTGGGTCTTGAGGGGCGGCGGCCCTTTGCCGACCTCGAACTTGAGGTGCACAATAATCGGTTCGGCGCAATCGCGGCTCAGGCAGATTAAGTTGGCGTGGTATCCATTCTTTGCGACCATGACCTTGTGAGCGGGGTCGTTGGTCATCTCGACGTGATCCTTGAGGAAGTACAAATTGCTCTTAAACAATGCCGCCGTCGTGCTCGCCAGGGGCTCGGTCGGCGACGATTCCCAGAGCGGCGCGGTCACGGAATTTGATTCCTGGCTGCGGCTGATCCCCGGGCCCAGGCGAAAAACGCCGGGTGGCGGTGGCGAGACCTCACGCAAGCATAGCTCCGGGTCGGTCTCGTCCTTGCGCCACAGCCAAAGCATGGATGGCGCGGTGGATGAGGAAGACGAGATAGATCTGAGAATTGCGGCGTCCGGAAATATTTCTGGCGGATACGAGTACGGTACCATCGGCACGGGTTCCCAATCCGCGCCGGCCCACCGATAGAGCTTGTTTCCGATGCTCGCGCACAATGTGTTGTTGAATGCCGCGAACAAGACAGGTGTGGCGAATTTGTCGGCGCTATCCAATACGGACATCGCCGGCCGCCGGCGAGTGCTGGCGAGAATGTGGACCGATTGGCCGGGGATGATTTCGTAAATAATGTTCGGCCCGACGGCATAGAGACGGCCTCCGACGACGAAGAGTTCCTCTGCGTTTCGCTCCGGTATCGACAAGGGCTGCCATAGGTGGTTCTTGGCGTCAAACGATTCGATACGGCCGTCGTGACAGCAGTACACGGTGCCATTCAGCAGCACCGCTCGATTAGGATTGGGCTGCATTAGTGCCATCATCGCGTCGTCCATCGACGATTCCGAACGTTCCAACACGTCCCAGCTTTCGTTGCTCGGCGTAAAAATCATCAACGCCGAGAGCGATTTGTTCCGGGTCGATTTCAATTCTCCCGCAGCATCGAATTCATAAGCGCGACGCGCGTAACCGACGTCGGCCAGGAGTTTCCCTTCGCTCCACCGCTCGGCAAAAATCCGCGGTTGCGGTAAATACCGATCGTTGCCTTCTTGGGGCAAACGGTCGAACGGAAGGGAAATGAAGCGACGGACCTCTAGAATGTTCGTAAGAACCGGAGATTCGAGCTGTTTCGCGGTGGGCGGCCGCAGGACCACGGGTTGCCGCGAGGCGGGGTTGGCGCCGTCACCAGCACCGGGGGTCGCTGGCATGGGCGCCGGTGGGTTGAGTGCCCGCGAGAGCCAGCTCTCGAGCGTAAACTCAATCCAATGAACATCGCGTTTTACTCTAGGGTCTTGAGGATCGGCGGCGTGGGCCAACAGGTTCGATTTATAGGCGGCGACCAGTGGCAAGAGCTCGGTCGCTTCGTTCGTGGTATAGTTCCGACCCACGAACACCCGGTTGAAGCCTTCGAAATCATAAGGTGTCTGCTCGACGAGGTACCGCTTCTGCTTGGCGAATTCCTCACGCTTTTCGGCCAACGGGATCGTCTTCATCCAGTATTCCTGGTCCATGGCTTGGGTTTCCGGGTTATAAGCGAAACGCCAGCCGAGGTAGAACAACTCGACATTGTTGCCGACCAATTCGGCGCGATGCGAGCGCACGAGGTCCCACCATTGTGCCTCGGCGGCCTTGGCTTGCTCGGGAGTCTTGGCGTCGGCGCGCGCCAGGCCTTGGGCTTCCATCTGGCAGAGTACGTTGGTTGAGGCGTTCAGCTCGCGGACGAATGATTCCCAAATCGCCGGGATTTGTTTGCGCGATTCATCCGTCCAGGCCACAAGCCTCGGCCGCAACGGATCGCGCTGCCACAAATCCTGGTGAATGTAGCAAAACACCGGACTGGTCATGAGCTGACGATACACCGCAATCGTGTCTTCAGGGCGCTCCTGCCAGAAGCAGGCCCAGTTCACTTCGCAGCGGAAAACATTCGGGTGCTCATCGATCGTATAGTTCAGTTCATCGTGATTGGCTGCACGGTCCCCGACGAAGTAGCTGTCGTGAACCGATGGCGCTTCGGAGATGAGGCGCGCGACAGAACGCGCGGCGGCACGCAAATCTGCCAGGCGTCCTGCTGGTGGTTTTTGTGCTTCGGGTTGGAAATGATAGTGCTGCAACACGTAAGAAGCTGCGGTAAGTGCGTCCACTCCCAATTGGTACCAATCCGAGTTGTGCCAATCGTTATTCCCGCGCCCGCCCCACAGGATTTTGGGAATGCCATCGGGCGAAGTTCGGCTAAACGCTTCATAAGCGTTCAATGCGTACAAAGCGTTCTCGCAATATTTGGGATCGGGCGAGTCGTTGACGTTGACAAAATCCTTTATCTTCCCTCGGGTGTAACGCCAGGAGCCGGTCGGAAGGACGCTCGGGACTTCCGCCACGTAAGCGTGGACTCGCACCAGAGCACACGCGAGATCTTTCTTGCCCAGTGCCCAGGCTGACTCCGCTGCCATTTGCGCTTCTTCATACAACTGCCACCGCATTGCCCATTGGGCTTCGGCGAAGTACTCGGCGGCTTCCGCCGATGGGTTCCATTCCGGGGCCGTCAGTCCCACTTTTAGCGTGGTTGAGATCTTCTCCGCGAGGCGCGACACGATTTCGGCCAGGTTGGACCGGCTGCCGCTCACTTCGAACTGGATGGGCGTTCCGCCGCGCGGCGGTGTCATGCGCGCATTAAGAGTGACGGTTTTGGGGTCGTACCCGCCCTGGTCCACGGCGCCTTCGAGCAGATAGCTGCCGTCCCAAAACGCGGATTCATCTGCGCTCAAGGCTTTCTCCTCCGCGAGCGCGCTCATTTTCTGACGCTCCAACACAAACAACGCCCGCTCGCGGCTCAACCGTTCCACGGTGAGCACTTTCAATTGCTGCTCCGTTTCGCGCGCTTGGGGCGATTCGATAGCGGACCGGAAATTAACGATGGAGATGCCGACCGCGTCGCGGGCCGTCACCGCCAGCTTGGGAATTAAAAGTCCAACGTGCCGCGCGACTGACGGCGACCATTCATCGAGATTCTGCAAAGGCCAAGCGAATCTTTCGTCGCGGAGAACTACACCCGGTCGCACGGCGATCAATCGCGCGGTCAAATTCGTGCCGGGCGAATAAGATATCCCCAGGACCAAAACGCCCTCCGCGCCCAGCATGCGTCCCAACTTCAACGGATCACGATTGCCCGCCGCCAGCGCTTGCTCGTGATAAACTTTCTCAATCTCCGCCCGCTCCAATAGCTGGACATCGGATTGCTTCGAGAACTCCGCTGTTAACAGATCCAGCGGCGCGGCCGCCTCGGGGGCATCGGAAACGAGTGCAAGCCGAACGGCGCTGGGGTCTGCGGCCAGGCCCGAGTCCATCGACAGGAGCAGCATGAGTGGGGCGAGCACCGCGGCGGCTCCGCGCCGCAGAAGCAAAGCGATCAGGCGTATCCATGAAGCCAAAAAGCACCTCGGCCTTGTCATAGGATTCATCGGCATAAACACGAAGGATCATTTTGTGTGTCAAAAGTCAGGATTTGCCCGCGAGCTAAACTGTCATTGGAGCGGTGCGCGAGCGTCATTGGATGAGCCTGACTCGGTAGAATCCTGAGCCTGTCGAACCAGCCGGCACCGACACGACGGCTTGCGACACATTCGTCTGGATCATACCCGTCACCGCGGCCCACCCGCTGCCCGGCAGCGCGGGACTGTATTCGACCACATAGCTCCAGCCTGCGACAGAGGAAAACACCAGTTGAGCAGTCGTTCCTTGGGGCTGGAACCCGGTGATAGTGGGAGGGCCGGGAGTCGGAACCAAACTCGTGTGAACGATGAAAATCTGGTTGCTCGTGGTACGGAACGCCAACCGGTTGGCACCACAGCGGATGAGGCTCCCGGGAGTGCCCAGGACACCCAGCACGGCATTGGTCCCGATGGACTGATAGGTGCCGATCGGGAAGGCCCTCAACTCGAAGTTCGAACCGACTTGAGTCAAATAGAACACCCGGTTAATGCCGGCATCGACGGTAACCGGGCCGCTGGCCTTGTTAGTGCCGAGCGCCGTTGGAACGGTCGGATCGAGCACGATCCCAGTGGTCCCATACACGATTCCATTGGCGATATCGAAATCTGTATTGCCGTTGTAGGCGAAGGTCGATCCCAGTTGGGTCACCCCCGAGGTGTTGACCTGCAACCGCAGGAATCCCAAGCCCATCCCCGGCGTGATCGTCCCGTAGATGCGCGTGCCGTCCGCGGAAAAGACGAGTGGTTTGGTCACACCCGCGGTATTCGTGCGCGCAACCGCATCGTCGTAAACGGCCACGGATTCCGGGTAAACCGAGGCCGCTGTGTTGACTCGCGACACTGCGATGGTTCGCGGCTGTCCGGGTTGCACCTTTAGGTCGAAGACATTGTAGGCCTTGCTCAGGCTAAGCGGGAACTGCAAGTCCAACCCTAGACCCGCCAAATCAAACCTGCGAACGGCCATGGCACCGTCCAGGGACACGTACAGGAAGCGTCCGTCGGACGAAAGCGCGAGCTGGTCGGGCTCGGAACCGGCAGGCAGGGTTCCAACCAGGTTGCCCGTTTCCGGAGAAAGCAAACCAATCACATTCCCCAGGAACTGGTTGGTGGCAGGGAACGTGGCGTAAATCACATTACGGAAGGAGTCATACACCAGCTCGCGAGTTGCCAGTTTCAGTTGCAGCACGTTGGAGGTCGAGCCGCCGAGAACGTTGACAACCGCAATGGCGGCATTGTTGGCCCAGTTCGGGTCGTTTTCGCTGTGCCGGGCAGCCGCTGTCACCATCAGCGTGCCACTCTGCGCAGGCTTGAGCCCAATGTTCAAGCTGGCTGCACCGCCACTGAGAAGCGATCCCGGCTGCCAGGTAACCAGGTTGGTACTAAAACTCGCCGAGCCAACCGAGGGGGTTAGCGTAACTCCGGTCACTGGTAGGGAATAGCTCTGCGTAACGACAATGCTTTGGGCTGTCCCGGGCCCATTATTCGTGAGGAAGAGGACCAGCGACAGGTTATCGTTAGTCTTAATGGAGGAGGCGGAAACAGTCTGGCTCAACGCCAAATCCGCAGCCGATGCCGTCGGCACGAGCGGACTGTGGAAGATCATGACTTGGCCCGCGTCAGTGCAAATCCCGAACACATCGGCGCCGGAGCGCACCAGGCGCTTAGGATTCCCGCTTAGACCATTGATGGTAGAGGCGCCAACTTCGATTCCTTGAGCTAGGTCAAAAGCGTGGAGAACCCAACCGCCTCCCGCTGGGCTCAGGTAGAATACCCGCCCGCTGCTAACGTCCGGTTCAACCAAAGAATTATTCGGCACGGGCATGAGCGCGCTGACTAGCTGCGCGATAGGATCGACGACCATGCCGCGGTTGTAGAAGAGCAACCCGCCATCGGATTTGAGGTCTGTGCCAGATTGCTGAGCCGGTTGAGAGGAGGACAACGCCAGGCCCGAGGTGGTCCAGGCAACGCTATAGAGCGGCACGGCGGTATGGGAGCCATCGCAGGCGTAAAGGGCTCCGTTGACACCCGAAAATGCGAAAAGCGAGAGGCCGGATAATTCGTTCACCAGCTTAACCCCGTTTTCGTATCCAGCGATCTTGGCATCCGTCGTGCGGTAGATCGCCACCGCCGATGAGTTCGTAGGGCATACCTTCAGGGCCAGGGCAGTTTGAGCACTGCCGAGGGGAATCCGGGCACCCGCCGTTGCGGTCAGGAAGTCGAACGATTGAAACGCGCTGGCATCGTCGATCCCAGCGTATAAATATCGGCCATCGGCCGACGTCGCCAAGCGATTTGGGTTAGGGCCGAGCAGCATGGGCTTGCCCGCTTGTCCACCGGTGGCATCGAACCAGAGAACATTGTCTGCGAATGCGCCTGCAGAAGAGGAAACGCTGGCATAGATCCGCCCCGACACACGATCCGCGGCGATATCGTTTACGCCAAAGATGGCGCTGGTTTGAGTAACCGAGCCACTGGCTGGAGACGACCAGACCATCCAAGCTGCCTGATTATTCGAGTTGGCGCGATCCACCACGGGCGCCCAAACGGTCGAGAAAAAGCTCTGTATGCCGGTCGCGGGGAGTTGCACCGACGCGGTAATGCTGGCGCTGCCACCATTGGTCAGTGGACCTAAGTCGCAAATGGCGGCCCCGGCGATGTTCGTCCAAGTGCCCTGCGAAGGAACAACATTCACAACCACGCTGCCCAGAGGCAAATTGTTAGTAACGATGACGTCGGCGGCATCGGCTGGCCCTCCGTTCATAACCTGAATTGAGAACAGATAGTTCGTTCCTGCCATGGCCGCGCCCTCCGCCTGCACTAGGCTCAAGGCCAGGTCGGCGGGCGGATCAGTGGGCAGCAGCGGCGTGCGTAGGATAAAGAGCTGATCTCCGGTCGTGCGGAAAGCCAAGCCGTCAGCACCCCAACGAATCAAACTTAAAGGTGTGCCGATAACACCAGGGATAGCCATGCTTCCGAGAGGCAGCAACGATCCAGCCTCAAACGATTGCAACAGGCAGCCCGAGGCGCCCGGCTGCAGAGACAATAGCCGCCGAGTGGGCGAATCGTAGAGCATGGCAGCCGCATTGGTTACACTGGGGATTCTGCCAGTGGCAACTGCGGCGAGTGGATCGATAACCAAGCCCGCGCTAGAATAGAGCCAGCCCTCTGCATATTGCAGGTCGATGGCGTTGAAACTGCCCAGGAGTGCGGGATCGTTGTCGAGGTAAGTGACTCCCTGATCGTTGACGCCCAGGCGCAGAAAACCGATAGCGCCACTGTTGTGGGCAAAAATCATGGATGCGTCGGCCCCGAATTCAATCACATCGCTAGAAGATTCCGAAGGCGCGCTGCCCGTGTTGGGCCTGGCGATCCCCTCGTCATAAACCGCAATGGCGTCGTGTGTGGAACCGGTGGTTCGCGAGATAGCAATGGAGTTTGGCTGTCCAGGCAAGACCGCCATGTCCTCGATGTAGAGAAGCGCACCGTAACTGTTGGTGCCCAGGTCAAAGGTTCCGCCGACCGATTTTGAGTTCAAATTGAACTGACACACGGAATGATTGGAGTTGGCAGCCACATATAGGTAGGCGTTATCTCCAGAGCGCGCTATGCGCCCGGGCTCGTTGCCAACGAACAGGGAACCGACCGGGGCGCCGTTTGCCGGCTGCAGTGAAAGCAAGCTGTTTCCGTGTCCGCCCGCCCGGGAAGGAATACTGGCATAAATGAGCTGTGCATTGGGGTCATAGGCAAGGTCAGCCGTGGGCAAAAGAATTTGGCTGATGCTGTTTGGCTGGGCGGAAATCTGAACGAAGTACTCCTGCGCCGTGGAGTTGTTCGTCAGGTTCGGGTCGTACTCATTAGCGATGGCGAATGCGCGGTTGGTTTGCCAGCCACCAAACGGTGTGCGCAGGGTTGCACTTAACGTGGCGGTGGCCCCCGGAGCCAGCATGCCGAAGCTGCACTGGCCTCCCGATCCATTGCTGGACCAAATGCCCTGCGAAACGGCCGCCGAAACCAGCGTCCAATTGGTTGGCCACGTGTCGTTCAGTACCACTTCACTGGCATAGTTCGGCCCCTGGTTGCTCACCGTGACCGAGAGTACGAAATTGCTGCCCGTTACCGGTGTCGTTGCGATCGATTGCGTCACTACCAGGTCGGCAACTGGCCCTCCAGGCATAAGATGGCCGTATTGCACAAGGTAAATATTGCCGGCGGCAGTGGCGAACGCGAAACCATTGGTTCCCCAGCGGATAACAGCGTAAATCCAGCCTCCGTCCGGTGTCAGGTCGAGAGAGGCTAACGGCAGTAGCGTGCCGATATCGTGCGCCTGCAGATGGTAGTGCAGGTCCAGGCCCGACAGCGTCAGAAAATACGCTCTCCCCAGCGTCGTATCGGGAGCAACCGCCGAACCGAGAAGCGTCCCCGCGAGGCTCAAGGCCCCTTGCACGCTAAAGGTTCCCAGAAGGGCAAGTTTTGCCGGATCGACCAACCGGCCGGTCGAGCCGAAAATGAGCCCGCCATTGAAAACCATATCCGCGGACATTCCGCTCAGTAATCCTTGGGTATCGTCCAGAACAGAAACGCCAGATGAATCCAACGCCAATCGCGTGAAATCAAAACCTGTGTTCTGGTTGTTGTAGCCATACAGCAGGCTTGAGCTGCCTGAGGTCTGCAGCACGTTCACAAGCGGAATGCCGACCGGAGTAGTGCTGGCACGCATCACACCGCCATCATAAACGGCAACTCCTTGTGCATTATTTCCGTTGGCGCGCGCGATCGCCACACTTGCAGGCGAGCCGGGAATAACCACCATGTCGCCCACGGAAAGTGGGCTTCCATTTTGGTCGTTGCCTACTGGGAAAATCGGCCCCAGAGTCTGCGTCGCCACATCGTACCGTCGAACGGCCATCGCGTTTGACACTGCCACATATAGATACTGGTGGTCATCCGACAGGGCCAACTTTCCGCTCTGGAATCGGACGCTAACCGCCGGTTTAACGATCGGCTCTACTGGAACGGAAGAGACGATCGTGCCGGAAAAAGGATCTATCGCGGTAATTGAATTGGAGTAAACACCCCCGACGCTCGGGACGCTGGCATAAATGAGCTGAGTTCCCGGATCGTACGCCAGGTCCATAGCTTGCAAGCTCACAACGCGGTAGGCAGCGGGCTCCACGTTAAAAAGCTCACTCAACCCGGGCGCGGTCAGGGTCTGGAGCTGCACAAATTGATCGGTATTGAGCACCTGCACCGCCCCTGTCCACGCGCCGGCAACAAACGGTCCCACGTTCAATGGTTGCAACAAATCAGTTCCGTTTTGACCTGACGCCGCGAGGCTCGTGTAGCCATTGAAGTTCGTGTCGAAACCCCCCGCCGCCGTGGCCGCGCTGATCGTTACCGTAAACGGGAGATTCGTAAACTGCGGGCTGCTGATTCGCCCAAAGACGAAATGGTCCGTGGCTCTAATCCCCGGTACATAGCCAATCAACGCCAGGCAACATGCGGTAAGCACGGTCAATTGGCGTTTGATTGCACGCAGTGCCCAGTCGGTGTAGGGCGAGACCGGCTGGGGACAGTTAATATCCACGTAACGCACCCTCGCCGGTGCGCTGAGAGCGATACCGAGCGGGATTAGGGCTAAAACCTTCATGAATTTCATACCACAAATAGCCAGGATATTTGATCAAAACGAATCGTCAATCAACACGATTTTCCGATCTATGTGACAACCGGCGACGGCAAAACCTTGGTACTTTTCTAAACAAATCCGAGGGGCGGAAAGGGCGGCGGAATGCGCCGCACTCGACACGCTTCGCGGCGACGGTTGCGAGTGGGCTACACATTCTAAGGCCGAAACCCGAAGGGATTTACAGAAGTTTAAATATTGTTGCCGATGGGGAGAGGGAGACAGTGCCGGGGTGCGCGGCTATAGGTTTGTTTATTGTGCGCATGTTGTAGCTGCTGCGCGCCGGGACGTCGCGCGGTCCGGAGCGAATTGACAGTCACCCGCTTTTGCCCCATTTTGCTTGAATCGCCCGCAATGTCATATTGGCTCCGCGCGCTCGCGGACTTTTGATGAATCGTCGCGGCGCAGGCTAACGGCCAATGCCTCATTTATTGAGAGAGTTGCAAGTAACTGCGGACCGGACAGCGAGACGCTGTCAAAACCCGCAGGCGAAGACGCGAGCGCTACTGTCAACAAACCGCCTGTTGATTCGTTCACGCCGCGAATTACTTTTGGCGCGCAGCGGGTTTACCTTGATTGAATTGCTGGTGGTGATCGCGATCATTGCCATTTTGGCGGCGATGCTGTTGCCGGCGCTCAACAAAGCCAAAGCCAAGGCGCAGGGCGCTTACTGCGAAAACAATCTGCATCAGTTGCAATTGGGCTGGATTTTGTACGCCACCGATAATCACGAGGTCATCCCCGGCAACCATTGGCAGGATGAAGTGGCGCATGGACCGGGCAATTGGGTCAGCGGTTGGCTCACCCCAGAGGCTAGCGCGGCCAATAATGCCGATAACACCAATACGATCCTGCTAGTCGACTACCATGATTCGCAGATCGGCCCTTACGTCAAAGCCGCGGGCGTTTACAAATGCCTGGCCGACCTGAGCATGGGCATTTTCGGCACCGGACGCCTGCCGCGAGTGCGCAGCATGGCAATGAGTTCCTGGATGGGCCCGAACACGCCGGCCTGGAACCAAGGGTACATCGTTTTTGCCAAAACCAGCGATATCCTGCGTCCGACGCCCAGTGACGCGATTGTTTTTCTGGATGAGCGCTCGGACAGCATCGATGACGGTTATTTCGCGATCGACATGGTTCAGCCACAGCTCGCGAATTTACCCGCGGGTTATCACAATGGCGCCAGCGGCATTACGTTTGCCGATGGCCATGCGGAGATCCACAAATGGCACGACCCGCGCACGTTGCCGCCGCTTTCCACAAGTTTTCAGAAATTCGTCAGTTGCCCCGGCAGCAAGGATTTGCTTTGGCTGCAAATCCACGCCACCAGCCCGACGCAGTAATGGCAGGGACGCCCGTCCTGGGCGTCACATCATGGCTGGCCTGAATTGGGGACACCGTGGAACGGTGTTTTGGGACGCCGAGGACGGCGTCCCTACCGGGTTAAGGGGAATGAGATCCTACATCGTACCGACGACGACGACAGCAAGCTGGGCGGAGCTCGCCAAACGGGCAGGCGCGCTTTCGGGCTGGCCGCACTTTTTGCGAAAGTCGTCAGGCAGGTCACGGAACTGGAGCTTAGTAATGCCGAAACCGCCGCGACAGGGTTGATAGCTAATGGTGACACCGTCGAACTCGACCTTGCGTACATTGACGGTGTGATACGTGGTTCCGTTGCGGAGTGTCAGGCTGGGCAGATAGGTGGGGCGAGTGGCGGCGAGGAATTTCTGGTTATAACGGGCGGCGCGGCAGCCGTGGTTTTCCGCTTTAGCAAACCACTCGGTGGCCACATCAAGATCTTGAGGCACACCCTTGCCTTGGGCATACATCATACCGAGCTGGTTTTCGGCTGTGTCCAAACCCTGGCCGGCAGCCTTGCGGAGCAATTTTAAGGCAGCTTGGTAGTTGCGCGCTACGCCAACGCCGCGGAAGTACATCATCCCCAAGGCCTCCTGGGCCGCAGCGTGGCCCTGGTTTGCCGCCAAGGAAAACCATTTAAATGCCTGCGTGTAGCTTTGGCTGACCGTGAGACCCTCGTAGTAGCAGAGGCCGAGTCGGTACTGAGGTCCGGGGCCGCCGTGGGCAATCAGACACTCGAATGGCGCGCGGTAAGTTAGCCAGGTGCAATAGAGCGCCACGAGGAAGCAGCCAATCAGAAAAGGAAGCAGCGGTTTGGGTTGGGTCTGATACTTTTCTGTCATCGCGCATTTACTATGAGCCGGTGGCTAAAAGGGAACAATCAGAGGCATTACGAAATGGTTTCCAGGGGAATGTCCGGGAATTGACCTAGGGGGAAGCCACCCAAGCTTATTCTGTTAATTAAAAGTTGTAGTAAAGCTGCGCGTTGAATCCGAAGCCCGAAGGTCGAAGGCCGAAAGAAGGCCGAATGGGCGAAGCCCGAAATCATGCCCAGCAACAGCACTTAAATCATAAGCGGACCGAATCCTTGGAAGCGCCGTTGGCAAAGGCCACAGGTTGAGCGGCTGTGGAGAGGTCGCCGCCGTCGATTTTTATTCCCCTGCTATCGGCGCCTTCCACCTGAAGGAAGACAGGGGTGGTGGATAGAACGCGCGCGGCAGTCAGAAGGACGTCATGCGAATCGATGAAACGGAGCAGGGACTCAGCTTCTTTGGTTCCCTGGGCGCTGAAACCATTGACTGCAGCGTCGTGGACATGATCAAAAACGACAGCAGGGCGCGCCTCAGGGCCGGCTACTTCAAACCGCACACTGTTCAGAGTGAGTCCGCGCACGTTACGGGCAAAGAGAGCGTAAGCCGGAAACACACCGGCCTGATAATACTCACCGACAATCTTGGGTACATCGCGAACCGCGGCATCCGCGGCAGTGCCGCCACCGGGAAAAGTGACGTGGACGTCGTCGAAGGTGATATTCTCGATGAATGCGTCGACACCGTTCAGGCCAATGCAGGATTTGATCTCGCCCGGGTTGTAATTGCTGACGAAAGCTACATCCGGAAGCGGAACGGGGACGGTCACGGTAGCGTGGATGCCGCGGAAAGAGATGTTGCGGACAATTCCCGGGGCCGCAGTTTCGGAATCGTTGGACGGCGCGTTCGTTGCAGGGTTCGCCGCAGATTGGCTCGCACCAGGGCGGCGCGGGGCGCGGGGGCCCAGGCCAATGGAAATGGGACCGGTGACATTTTTCATCACCAGGTTCGAAAACGAGATATTTTCAAACCGAGAACCCGGCCCACAGCGCATTTTGATGGGACACCCGTAGGTTTCGTAGATGAGGCAATTGGAGATCGTGATGTTCTCAGCCTCACCGCCGCCGAAGCGAAAAACGGACCAGCGAGTGCTGAATGAGCAATTAGCAACGGTGACGAACTTGCAACTACCGAAGAGGGCGCAGGCGTCATCCTGGCATTCAACATCACAGTTGGTGACGTGGACGTATTGGCTGCTGATGAAATGGAATCCGTCATTGTTGTGATTGACACGATTGTAGATGTGGATGCGTTCCATTTGCACATAATGCGATTGGATAACGCGGACGGAATGGAACGCGCTGGCGACGAGGGAAATGTCGCGGACCGCAAGGTTTTTGCAGCGGTAAAACAGGAGGTGATAGGGCCTGTGGCTCCCGCCGATGCCGGCGGGTGAGGGGACACCGCGACTGGGGCTGCGAAACTGGGCGCCCTGGCCGTCGATCGTGCCGGGACCTTCGACGGTGATGTTCTCGGCGTTGACGGCGAAGAGCAGGCCGACGTTGCCATCGTTCAAAGTGGAGTCGCCGCTGAGCGGGATGGCATCGGCGGCGTGGTATTGTTTGCCGTCAGCGCTGCCGAGCAGTTTGCCTTGAGCGGCAATGCGCAACATGACGTTGCTTTTGAGTTCGACGGTGCCGATGACAAACACTCCGGCGGGCACCTGCACGGTCCCGCCTTGATCGCGGTTACAGGTATCGATGGCCGCCTGGAGAGCGGACGTATCGAGAGTGGTTCCGTCGCCCTTGGCACCGAAATCACGGATGTTGTAAACGCGCGCGCCAAGATCGTTTTTGTCAGTGACGGCAGATCCAATCGGAGGCTCAGCGCCGAACGTGCTTGTGGCCAGGATGCCCGAGCCCAGTGTTGCAGTTGATAATAGCCAATTGCGCCGCGAATGTTGGTCGGAGGTCATATTGCTGTTTGTTAGTTGCGATTTAAGCAAGCATCCAGTTAAGAGTATCCATGCTTTAGCAAGGGTCATGAATGATGCAGAACTGGCAGCGAGACGCTGCCGAAACCCGCAGGCGAGGACGCCCGCGCTACGTGCCGAGGTGCAATCATTCCCGGCGCCGTATATATAGTCGACGTAGTTTGATTGCCAATCGAACAAACGTTCAGGCTATCGCGATTGGCGGCTTCGGAGCGAATATGAAACATTCCGGCTTACTATGCAGCGAGGCGCTTATCTTCGTTGAGAAATGGTCATCGGTTAATGCGAGCACGGACGCCCGCGCTTGTACCGGGCACGAACCGGCGGACACTGGTGTGCCATTGTCTTGCGAGTGGGTGCAAAAATTCAGCTTGCGCTGGTACTTTGGTGCGTTAGCGGGAATCTGGCAAATCGGGCAGTTGCCCTACAGATTATTCCTCGTGGCACTAACTTATACTAACTTACTCCTGAGTTGACCGCATCGGCGGGTCTGAGATATTTGGGCAGGCGGGAACGGCCACTGCCGGCCGGGGAAAGAGCAGGGGAGAGGTATTGCTTATGAAGGTAACATACTACGGGCATGCATGCTTCGCGGCGGAGGTGGCAAACAAGACACTGCTGTTCGATCCATTCATTACTGGAAATGAGTTAGCCAAAGGAATCGACGTCCAAACGATTCCGGCGGATTACATCCTCATTTCGCACGGCCATGCCGATCATCTAGGCGACGCGGCGGCTATTGCCCGGCGAACGGGTGCCACGATTGTGTCGAACTACGAGATTACGGTTTGGTTCGGCAAACAGGGACTGCAGAAGACGCATCCGCTAAACCACGGCGGCGGCCATCGTTTTGATTTTGGCCGCGTGAAACTGGTGAATGCGATCCATTCGAGCGGCCTGCCGGACGGAACGTATGGCGGAAACCCGGGCGGCTTTGTGGTCGAGAGCGCGGAAGGGAATTTTTACTACTCCGGGGACACCGCGCTGACGATGGACATGAAACTGATCGGTGAATCAACGCGTTTGCGATTTACCGCATTGCCGATCGGAGACAATTTCACCATGGGAGTGGATGATGCGATCAGGGCAGCGGAATTTGTGAAGTGCCACGACGTGCTGGGATTGCACTACAACACCTTCCCGCCGATCAAAATTGACGAGACGGCCGCGGAAGAGAAATTTCAAGCGGCGGGGAAGAATTTGCACCTGCTGTTGCCGGGGGAGAGCCATAATTTTTAAGGGTGCCAGTCACTTTCCAGGACATTGAAGCGGCGGCGAGGCGAATCGCCGGACAGGTGGTGCAGTCACCGTGCCCGCGATCGATACCATTGTCGGAAGCGACCGGCATGGAGATTTTCTGCAAGCTGGAGTATTTGCAGAGAACAGGGAGTTTCAAAGAGCGCGGCGCGCGCAATGCGCTGGAACTGCTCTCGGCGGAACAGAAGAAACGAGGGGTCATTGCGGCTTCGGCGGGCAATCATGCACTAGGAGTCGCTTATCATGCCAAGTTGCTGGGGATCCCGGCGACGGTGGTGATGCCGAGATTTGCGCCGCTGACCAAAGTGACGAACTGTCGGCGGCTTGGGGCAAAAGTGGTGCTGGCGGGAGCGAACATTTCGGAAGCGCGGGCGCAGGCGGATGAATTCGTAGCAAAGGAAGGCCTCACGTATATCAATGGCTTCGATGATCCAGCGATTATTGCCGGACAGGGGACGATTGGGCTG
>CAZUVM010000151.1:0-12279 GCA_964623885.1 uncultured Verrucomicrobiota bacterium | reverse complement strand
AGTTGCCAGATCCGCGCCTTGGGTTACGCCGACAATACTCTGACCCCCATCTGGAGCAACAGCCTCAACGCCACCCTCACGGTATCGCCTCAGGCCGTCTTCGAGCCCGGATGGGCCTACGTCGAATGGTGGCCCAACAATATCACCACCCGCCTCGGCATTGAGAACGGCTCCTCCGGCCCCTCGACCAATGTCTATGCCACACCGAGGTTCGAATCCGCAGTCAACGGCGCAGGCGACAATTATGCCAACCGCGTCAGCGGCTTCTTTGTCCCTCCAACCTCAGGCAACTACGTGTTCTTCTTGGATACCGATGATGACGGCGATCTGTTCGTCAGCTCCAACAGCACGCCGGCCGGCAAGGTCCTCGTTGCCCAGGAAAGCGGCTGGGCTAACACTGCCTGGGGATGGAGCCAGACCGGTGGCGGCGGTGACTCACTCACGCAGCGCCGCAGCGATTCCTTCATCGACCCCAACACCGCCCAGCAACCCTATCCCGCCGGCATCCCAATGACCGGCGGCCAGAAGTACTACATGGAAGCAGTTCATCATGAGGGTGGCGGTGGCGATTACGTGGCTGTCACCTACAAACAATTCAGTGATCCCGATCCCGCAAACGGGTCCGATAGCACACTCCTCGGCAACGCGATCGGCTTCTATGCCCCCAGAATTCCGTGGGTCGCGTTCGCGCTGCAGCCGCAAAACCAGACGGTAACCAGTGGCGGCAGTACCGTCACCTTTACCGCCGACGGCTTCTGCGCCCCATCGATTAATCCCGGCACCACCGGCGATCCGCGCGGGTTGTTTGGACTGCCGCCCACCAACGTCACTTACCAATGGTACCGGGGCGCCACAGCAATCTCCGGTGCCACTGCCAGCTCCTACACCCTCACGCCGATATTGCCTTCTGATAACAACTCGCATTTCTACGTTGGCATTCGCGCCTTGGGTTATGCGGATAACACGCTCACCCCAATTTGGAGTAACAGCGCCACAGCAACTCTCACGGTGGTAACTGATACTGTCCCGCCAACCATCAGCTATGCCGCCACCTTTGCGAACTCCAACAACCCGGCAGGGCCGGTTTTCGTCATTGACGTGACCTTCAGCAAATGGATGGATCCAACCACGTTGAGCAATATCGCCAACTATACGATTAGCGGAGTGACGATCACGAATGTCAGCATCGCCGCCAATCATCAAACGGTTCAATTGCTCGTCAACCAATTGCCCACGCTGCCGCTGAACATCACCGTTAATGGCGTGAAGGATCTGAGTGGCAACCCAATTGCCTCCAACTCCTCCGCCGCTATCAATACTCCGACGCTCACCAGCACGGATGTCGGTAATCCCGGTGTTGATCCGAGCTATCCCAGCTTCCTTTGGGCCGATGCAGCCAATGGCTTCATCGTTTCGGCTGAGGGCAGTGATATTTGGGCCAACGCCGATGGCTTCAACTTCGTCTGGGAGTACAAGACCAACGACTTCGACGTGGTCGTTCGCCAGAAGAACATCACGCACACGTCCAATTGGGCGAAGGGCGGTTTGATGGTGCGCGAATCACTGGTGGCAGGCAGCCGCGATTGGAATATTATCAACGACCCGAATGCATCCGATGGTATTAATGCGCCGGATGGCAGCGGCTTTGGTGCGAACACCGTCGAATGCAATACCCGCACTGCGACTGGTGGCGGCTCCGGTGGTTGGGCCAACGGCGCCGGCGGCGTCCCCCCGCCTTATCCCAACGCCTGGGTCCGGCTCAAGAGATCCGGTGTTTATCTATTTGCCTATCGTAGCAACGACGGTATGCACTGGGCCCAAATGGCGTCGACCGACCCATCGACCAATGGCGATAATACGCCCTTGCCGTCAGTGGTTTACGTCGGGCTCTGCACTACGGCGCACAACAACGATGCCCTTGGCGGACCGCCGCCGCCGCCCTTCCTGTATTACAACACAGTGGAGTATGCCGATTACAACTCGAGCTTTGTGGCAAATTCGCAGATATCTGTCACCCGCTCCGGTTCCAACTTCAATATTTCCTGGTCTCCGGCTGGTGGACACCTGGAACACAGCCCGGCAGTCGTGGGTCCGACCGTGAACTGGCAGTCTTTGGGCCCCAGCAATCCGACCACCGTGACAATTGGGCCGGGCGCACAATACTTCCGGGTCGTCAACCCGTAAAAGCGATCCGGCATCCTGCATTTAATCAAGGCCGCGAGGGCAACCTCGCGGCCTTTTTATCAAAAGGGTGGTGCCGCCATCGACCCTGCTGGTGCATTGCACCCCGGCCGATTATCTGTTATTGCTCGTTGAGTCCATGAAACGCCCAAGGAGCCGCAAGCCCGAGCGGCCGCCGCCTGCCGCAGCTCGATCATCCGGCGCATCGGCTGTTCCTGCCGCAGCACTTTCCCCCGGGCGCAAATGGCTGCTTCGGCTGATGACCGTGTTGATCCCGCCGCTCGTCTTGTTCGGAGGGCTTGAGCTTTTGTTGCGCCTTTTAGGATTTGGTTATGATCCGCATTTTTTCAACAAAGCACTGGTCGGTGGCAAAGAATGCTATATTGCCAATGACGACTTTGGCTTGAGGTTCTTTCCCCGGAACCTGGCTCGGATACCGCCTCCGGTCGTGATGCCGGCGGCAAAAGCGCCGGGCACTTTCCGCATATTCATTTTTGGGGAATCCGCCGCGCAGGGTGATCCGCGGCCGAACTACGGTGCCGGATGTTATCTTGAGGCGCTATTAGCCGAGCGCTTTCCCCAGGCGAAATTCGAGGTCATCAATACGAGCATTACCGCGATTAACTCGCATGTGATTCTGCCTATTGCCCGGGAGTGCGCCCGGCGTCAGGGCGACCTTTGGCTCATCTATATGGGGAATAACGAAATGGTCGGGCCATTCGGCGCCGCCACTGTGTTCGGGGCCAGAACGCCGCCGCTTTGGCTGGTTCGAGCACAGTTGCAATTGCAGCGGCTCCGCGTTGGCCAACTGTTGTTTGAAGTGAGTCGAAAGTTCCGAACCAGCGACAACCCTGCGGCTGAATGGCAAGGGATGGAAATGTTTGTGCGAAACCAGCTCGCGCCCGATGACCCGCGCAAGCAAAGTGTCTATCGAAATTTTGAGCGCAACTTAGGGGACATTCTAAAAGCCGGCCTGGCCTCGGGAGCGAAGGTCGTGCTTTCAACCGTGGCGGTGAATCTGAAGGATTGTCCTCCATTCGGCAGTGTTCCCGGCGGCGACAGTACTTATGAGAAGCTTCTCCAGGACGCAAGCGCTGCCCAAAAGCAAGGCCATTATGCGGATGCCAAGGCTGATTTGCAGCGGGCGACCGAGATTTGTCCACAGTCAGCCGAGGCGCAGTTCCGGCTGGCCGCGTGTCTGCTGCGAGAGACCAACGCGACAATGGCTGGGCCGCATTTCCAGCAGGCCGTGGACGCCGATGTATTGCCTTTTCGGGCCGATTCGCGAGTCAACGAAAGTATTCGGGCGGCGGCACGCCAATTCACTTGCGCGTCCCTGGCCTTTTGCGATGCGGCCGAGGCGCTGAGCGCAAACAGTCCCGATCATGTTGCCGGCGAGGAATCATTTTATGAACACGTGCATCTCAATCCGCACGGTAATTACGAGCTGGCTTTGGCCTGGGCCGAACAGGTTGAAAAGCTGTTAGCGCCGGCTCTCAAGCAGGGAGCAAGGCCGTCCTGGATTTCATCAGCCGAGTGCGAGCGGCTGCTGGGGTTGACGGATTGGAACCGGGTCTCGATCCTTGAGGAGGTTCTCCAACGGCTGCAGCGTCCGCCGTTCAGCGGGCAATCGGGCAACGCGCAACACGTGGCGCGCTTGCGAGAGCAAATCACTGAAATTCGACAACGGCTTACGACGGATGCGATCGCACAAGCGCGAGAAACCTATTTGCACGCATTGCAACGGGCGCCGCAAGATTTTCGTTTGCACGAAAATTACGCTGAATTTCTGGAAGCGATTCACGAATTGAAGGCCGCGGTGACGGAACGCAAAACCGTTTGCGACCTGGTTCCTCATTACTATTTTCCGTGGTACGCGTTGGGTCTGACTCTAAAAGAAGCCGGGGCGCTGGCGGAAGCGCGCGACGCGTTGATTAAAGCAGCGGCGCTCAGGCCCGAACAAGGCCAGGTCCAGCTGGAATTGGGGATCGTCTGCGCGCGGCAGGGCGAATGGGAGTCGGCGCGGGGTCACCTTGAGTCGGCGCGCCGCCTTAGTCCCGACGATCCGCGGGCTCCTTTATATCAGGGGGAAGTGCTGTGGAAACTGGAGCGCCGCAGCGAAGCCTTGGAGGCGTTGCGCGACGCGATCCGGCTGGCGCCTTTGGACTGGCAGCCGCATTATCGGTTGGCCAGCGATCTGGCGCAACAAAGCCAGTTTTCCGCCGCCGCCGCAGAGTATCGAGAAGCACTCCGCTTGAACCCCGCCAACGTGAAAACGAAAGTCGGATTGAGCGCAGTCTTGCTGAGCCTTGGGCGGGAAGCGGAGGCATTACAGGAATTGGACGAAGCGTTGAAGCTCGAGCCGAATAACCAGGCGGCGCTGGAATTTCGACGCAAGCTCCGCGGCAGCTAAGCAACGATCCAGTTATTGCGTAACGTGGTCTCGGGTTTTCATTTGCCGCGCCTCACATGCGGTTTATGACATTTGTCATATTTCAACTACTCGGCCTTCCTGCTATCACTTCCTTGAAGGCACTGCAGGAACTGGCGGCTGGGAGCCATTGTGCTTATGAAGCGCCAGGATTCGAGCGGCTTGTTAGCAAGCACGATTTCGGACGCGCAAATCTTCTTGCGGTCCTCCTATAGCATTTGCCGACACACTGGGGTTGAGTGTAGGTGAGTGCAAGCGAGGCAGAGGGTAACACCTCTGCCTCTGCTCTTTTGGAACATCACGTGAATCGCCCACTATGGCGCGGAGGCAGCGTTTTCATTGCGCTTGAAGGAGCCTGCAAAAATGACCCAAGTCCGGGTTGCGTTTTAAAGCTGTTCCAACGCCCAGCGGGCATGCTCGGCAATCAGCTCCTCCTGGTCGTGGGCGGCTTGATGCAAGGCTGGACGCGCGGCGGGATCGCCGCTATTGCCAAGCGCGACACACGCATTGCGCAACAAGCCGCGTCGTTTGATCCTTAAAATGGGTGTGCCGACAAACCGTTGTTTAAAGGCGGCTTCGTCCAGCGAGAGCAATTCGAGTAAGTCCCTTGTCGCAAGTTCCGGACGGGCATGGCTTTTCATGAGCCGGCCTTCGCGCGCAAATCGGTTCCAGGGACAGACCGCCAGGCAGTCATCGCAACCGTAGATGCGGTTGCCAATGGCCGGACGAAGCTCGACCGGGATGGGTCCCTTCAGTTCAATCGTAAGATAGGAGATGCACCGCCGGGCATCGAGTTGGAATGGCGCAGTGATGGCAGCGGTTGGGCAAGCTGCCAGGCAGCGACTGCAGGACCCGCAATGGTTCTTCTCGGGCTGGTCCGGCTCCAGACCCAAGGTAGTCAGAATCTCGGCAAGGAAAATCCAATTGCCCCATCGGCGGCTAATCAGATTGGTATGCTTTCCGACAAATCCCAGCCCGGCCCGTTCGGCCAGGTCGCGTTCCAGGATCGGCCCCGTGTCCACATACCATAGCGAGCGCGTGTCCTGCCCGCCAAGGTCGTTGATGAATTGGCTGAGCTCTTTCAACCGTTGAGCCAGGACTTTGTGGTAGTCGCCATACCGAGCATAGCGGGCGATTAGACCGCGAGCTCGCGCAGGTTGTTCGGGAGCTGCTGATGGCGCATCGTTTGCTGATTCGGAGAAGTAACTTACGGCCAAAGTAACGACGCTTCGAGCGCCAGGCAGGACCTGTTCTGGGTCGAGGCGTTTAGCGGCATTGCGTTCGAGATAGGCCATTTCACCCTGACGGCCTTGAGCGAGCCATTGCTGGAATTGAGCTGCCGAACGAGGTGGCGCGGCCGCAGTGATGCGGCAATCGTCAAAGCCCAATTCGATCGCCCGGGCACGAATCGCTTCCTTCATTCAAACCAATATAACTGCGGAGTTACAGGGAACACAGCAGCTAACTGCTGCGCGGCGGTTCATGACCCGAGCTGCTGCTTTTGGCTATGTGGAATTGGTGCAGCACTTGCATAGCGACATCGTGCACGGTGCGGCGTTCGGTATTCAGCAGCACGTCCGCCTGACGGTAGAAGGGCTCGCGCGCGGTCAGCAGTTCGCGAATTTTCGCCTGCGGATCCGGTGCGTTGAGCAGAGGGCGGTGCACGTGGTCACGCACGCGTTCATAGATGGTTTCCGGCGACGCCCAAAGGCACACCACCAGCGCGTGTGTTTTTAAGCTGGCCAGGTTTTTTTCATTTGCCGGCAAGCCGCCTCCGGTCGAGATAACCGTTTTGGCACGGTGCGTGAGCTCTTCGACCACGCGTCTTTCCCATTCTCGAAAAGCGGGCTCACCGTCCTGCTCGAAAATATCGGTGATCGGTTTGGCTGCGCGCGCTTCGATGACCTTATCGGTGTCCAGGAAAGTAAAATGCAGAAGATGGGCCACCAGACGGCCCACCGAGGATTTGCCCGTGCCCATGAAGCCGATGAGCGCCAGATTCTCGATAACTCGCGCAGTGCCCATGCACGCGAGTGTCGGAACTCACGCGGCGGCTGTCGAGTTTTGAGTGTGATGCAGCTGATTTAGAACCAACCGAGAACTCGATGCCGGCCGATTTTTCGGTTGTTTGCTATCGCCCGCGTGATGAAATCCTTAGCCCGAGACACTGCTTTGGTCAGCGTGAAACCGCGCGCAAGATACGCGGTGATCGCTGCAGAATACGTACAGCCGGTGCCGTGGGTGCGGATACCGCGCACAAATGGCGCGCTGAGCAGCAGTTCATGCTTGCCGTCGTAAAAAATGTCGATGGCATCGCGTCCGCGGCGCAAGTGCCCGCCTTTGACCAGCGCGGCACAACCGAATTGATGGTGCAAAACTTTGGCCGCGCGACGCAGATCTTCGGCGGATCTAACGGCATCGCCGGTCAAAAGTTCGGCCTCGCGGACGTTTGGCGTCACCAGGGTTGCCAAGGGCAGGAGCTTGGTGGCGAGCGCATGCAGGGCAGAAGCTTCGAGCAACCGCGCGCCACTCGTTGAAACCATGACCGGGTCCACCACCAAAGGCAGATGTGTTTTGCTCACATACTCGGCCACCGTTCGGATGATGCTAGCGGAATAGAGCATGCCGGTTTTGGCCGCAGCGGGAGGCAACTCCTCAAAGAGAGCCCTTAACTGTGCGCGAATAACTTTCACGCTGGATGGTTCGATGCTTAAAACACGGCTCGGATTTTGGGCGGTGAGGCACGTAATGACGCTGGTTCCGTGCACGCCGAGGGCCGCGAAGGTTTTCAGGTCGGCCTGAATGCCGGCTCCGCCGCCGCTGTCCGAGCCGGCGATCGTCAGAGCGATCGCAGCGCGCCTGCGGCTCACTTGGGAAGGGTCGCGTGGTACTGCAGCCAAGCCAGGTCGGGGTTGTTAGGGTTTACGAAGCAGAAATGGAAACCATCGCCGTTACCGCCGTCCCGCGCGTACTTGAGCGTATCCGGATCGCGCCAGCGATGAGCCTCAACATGGCCGTCCGCGAAAGCAACCGTTCCGCCGGACTCGTGCTCGATGGAAGGGCGGTGCCAGAACCAGCCGGAACTGCCCATAATCAGCACGAACGCCGAATAGCAGATATTCTCAGGGGAAGTGTCGATGAACGTATAAAGCCGGCTGGGATCAAACGGGGCGCAATCGGACATCTTGTAAAAGGTCCAGTAATTGGGGGAATTGTTGTTATCGTTGGCAGGAGAATCCCAGGCGAGATAGGAGTTGAGCGCGTAATTGCGCAGGCGCGGCTGGTCCTGGCCGTTGATATTGATGGTGGTCCGGTCGGCCGGGCATTTGTATGCCGGCAAAGACCTCAGGTAATCAGCGAATAACGCCAACTGCGGGGAAAGAATGTAATTCGGGTTTACAAAACCTTCCGGCTGGATGTGCTGCGTGCCCACCACCCATAGCCTCGAATTGGTGCCATAACCGTTCGAAACCAGGCGCCCCTGATTATCATCAGCGTACGTATGCCAGGCCAGTGACAGCTGGTGCTGGTTATTCAGGCACTGAATCCGCCACGCCTTGGCCTTGGCGCGGCTCAGCGCCGGCAGCAACATCGCTGCGAGAATAGCGATCACCGCGATCACCACCAGCAGTTCGATTAAGGTAAAACCTGTCCCGCACGGTTGCTCCCGGCGCCGACCAACCGCTCCGGAACCCCCATCCTGACTCTCGTGATGCTTCAAGGTGAACTTAATTGTATTTTACCACGGAAGTCCTATTGTGAAAGAAGAAAAGGCAGCTCGGCTGGATTGGCGGGTTGTAATGGGTCCATGAACCGTGAGCGAACGACCGCATCGCGGAAATAGATAATAAGGGTGTCACCGATACGATACGCTAGCGGTTGATTTTAGCCTCTGGTTGGATAGGCTCGGCTCATGGACAAGGACCAGATTGCCGAGCTCTTGACCGGCATTGCCACGCTGCTGGAATTGAAAGGCGAGAATCCGTTCAAGGCGCGTGCTTACATCAACGGAGCACGTGCGCTCGAGAATCTCAGCGAACCGCTCGACAAGGTCATTGCTGAAAAACGCCTCGACCAGGTTGACGGCATAGGGGAGTCCATCCAAAAGAAAATCCTGGAGGCGATCGACACGGGAAAGATTGCTTACTACGAGGAATTGAAGGCGGCTACGCCCCCCGGGTTGGTCGCGATGCTTGAGATCCCCGGCATCGGACCAAAGAAGATTAAAGCGTTGCATGAGGAGCTTGGGATCGAAACGATTGAACAGCTCGAAGCTGCTTGCAAGGAAGGCAAAGTGGCGAAACTCAAGGGATTCGGCGAGAAAACGCAGCAGAACATTTGCGATGGCATCAACCGCCGCCGGGCTTATGCTTCACGGCATTTGATTAGCGACGCGCTTCCGCTCGCGGAGGAGTTGCTCGAGCACTTGCGCTCGCATCCCGATGTGATCCGCTGCAGCACGGCCGGCAGCCTGCGCCGACATCGCGAGGTCATTGGTGATATCGACTTGCTCGCCTCATCCAAGCGTCCAACCGAGGTCCTGGAGTATTTCACGCAGCAGGCTGGAATTTTGAACCTGATTGCCAAAGGCGAGACCAAGGCGAGCGTGCTCCTGGAAGGCGGCATTCAATCCGATTTGCGGGTCGTCAGCGACGCCGAATACCCGTTCGCGCTGATGTATTTTACGGGAAGCAAAGAGCACAACATCGTCATGCGTCAGCGCGCTATCGAGCGCGGCCTGCGCTTGAATGAGTATGGGTTGTTCCGCTCAAAAACTGAAACGCGCGATCCGAAGCTACTCGTGGGCTGCAAGACGGAAGAGGACATCTTTCAGCAACTCGGCTTGCGCGACATCCCGGCGGAAATGCGCGAGGACCTTGGCGAGATTGCGCTCGCTGAAAGAGGGCCCCTGCCGCGCCTGGTTGACTGGACCGACTTGAAAGGCTCACTGCATAATCACTCCACCTGGAGCGACGGACATCAGCGGCCAGCGGACATTGCCAAGGCGATGCGGGAGCTGGGACTTGCTTACTGGGGAGTTACGGACCATTCCAAGGCTTCCTTCCAGGCCAACGGCTTGGAGCCTGCTCGGGTCCGCCAGCAAATTCTGGAAGTCAAGCAGATCAACGAATCGCTGACCAGGGAAGGCACGGAGTTTCGATTGTTAACGGGCTGCGAGGTAGACATTTTGCGGGACGGCAAGCTGGATTTCCCCAACGATTTGCTGTCAGAGCTTGACGTGGTTATTGCCAGCATCCACCAAAGCTTCAGCCCGAACGAGGCCGAGAATACGCAACGCTTAATCGCCGCTGCCCAGAACCCTTTTGTTCACATCCTGGGCCACCTGACCGGCCGGCTGTTGCTCGAACGCGAAGGTTATAAAGTGGACCACCGGGCCGTCATCGATGCCTGCGCGGAAACCGGCACCTGGATCGAGCTCAACGCGTCTCCGCAGCGCTTAGATATGGATTGGCGGCATTGGCCGTATGCAAAGAGCAAAGGTATCAAATGCGTTATTAACTGTGATGCGCATCGCTTCGAGCACGCGGGGTTCCTCCGCCTGGGCGCAGGAATGGCACGCAAAGGCTGGCTCACTAAAGGCGATGTGATAAATACCCTCCCGCTGACAAAGCTCAAAAAGGCCTTACAGGAAAAACGCAGCCGCAAGTAAACATTGTTTATATCACGAAATCCAATGCTCCCAATGGCTGCTGCTGGAGTTTGCGTGCTCGCTCGCACAACTCGGCGAGGGTGACCTTTTCGGCAATTTTCACCACTGCCTCGCGGATCTCCTTCATGACACTGCGAATGGCACAGCGCGCCTCGTCGGGACATGAGCACTTTTCATAAAACCGCTCGCTGACGCAACTCACCGGTGCCAGCGCTCCTTCCACATGGCGCACCACCGCGGCCAATGTGATTTCCTCAGGTCGGCGTGCCAACCGGTAGCCTCCGGCCACACCGCGGCGGCTTTGCACCAGGCCAGCCGTTTTCAAGTCGTTCAGGATTTGTTCCAGGAATCGCTTAGGGATATTCTGCTGCTTGGAAATCTCCTGGATCCGGATGACTGGCTCGCCGTAATTCAGCCCCAAAACCAGCAGCGCCCGTAAGGCGTACTCACCCCGCAGGGATAGTTTCATCAGTTCTGCTCCGGCATCCGCACTTTGAAGCTCGCTTGGTACTTGCCGGCGAAACTGAGCGTGATCGTTCCGTTATCGCCGCTGCGTTCGGCAATCATGTCGATAGGATCCGGTTGGCTGCCCGAAATTGCCTTCAACGGCACGCTTAATACGGGCGTCGTGCTTTTGCCGTAAATCAGTAACTCCAAACCTCCAGTGGCTTTGCGTACTCCCAAAGCGCAACAAGCCGCATCTACATCTCTATCATCATGCGTAATGCGCACCATGTGGAGCTTGGTCAGGGGAACGATTTTATCTCCGTTCACGGGTGAAAGATTTGCCATCCATAATTGGCCAACCGAAGTTACCTCGCTGCCCACTTTAGTGAAGGTTTCGGCGCTTAGCTTTGTTTCCGGCAGAACCATCCCGCCACAGCCTTCGTAGCGCACGGCCACGGGCTTTGTGAAATCAGGATGCGTGGGGATAGGGGTGGAGCGAATCTCCTTCGTGTAATTCGTCAAAATGGAGACGTACTGCAGCGACACCTCGCGGGGCAACTTTTCCTGACAAAAGGCTGAGGCGATTGAAGCAATCGCGCTTAAGAGGATCAGGCAACGTTTCATGGTTTGTTGAGCGGTTGGTTGTAATGCGTTTTTTGCAGGCGAAATCTAGCTGGGGGAAGGCAGGTGGCAACAATAAAACCGATTTAACTGGTCGGCTATGATGACTGTAATTGTAGTTAGCTGTTAATTAGTAGCTTACAAGTTAGCGTTCGTATCATCATAATCTCTATTGACATACTGTAGATTAGTGCTAAATCTATGGGCAAGTCACACAATGATAATCGATAAAAAGTCAGCCGCTGAGCGAAGTTGGGGTATTTACCGGAGTTTGCAGAACTTGTGTCCTGCCTCAGAGGAACTAATGTCAAGGGTCCAAGAAAGTTCGTTGATTGAACACGCCGACTTTGGCTTTCAAACGCGGAGAGGCTCCAATTCAAACTAAAAAAGAAGGTAAAGAAATGGGAAGAATTACAAGACTGCTTGCGGGCACATTTGTCGCCTTGCAAATAGGGTCAGTCGAGCTAAAAGCCGATGATACCAACACGGTCGAAGTGATTCGGAAACTGGAGGAGCGCATCAAACAATTGGAGGAGAAAGTCAGATCACTCGAGGAAGTCCAGAAACCGGCTGTCACGAACGTCCCGGACACCAGCCGCCAGATTGACGCGCTCAGTCAACAGGTGAAGGACCTTCAAGCTGCGCAGGCGCGGGACGAGGAAGTTGCTGCCAGGAAGGTCCAGCAAACTCCGACCATATCGCTCGGTGACAAAGGCTTCGTCATGGCTTCGGCCAACAGCAATCTCGTCGTTCAACTTGGCGGCGTGCTGCAAGTCGATTCACGAACGTTCTTCAACGACAGTGGTACTGTTGGCAACGATGGCTTTTTGCTTCGCCGGGCGCGTCCAGTTCTTTCGGGCACGGTTTTCCGCGACTTTGATTTCATGTTTGTCCCGGATTTTGGGACCGGCAACAACGGCGGCAACGG